>CAZRFF010000001.1:0-17326 GCA_964599265.1 uncultured Simplicispira sp.
GTGGTCGAACAAAAACCGCTTCCAGTGGAACTGGTAGCTTGACGCAATGGCCCCGGCGCGGCGCAGCAGCTCCAGCGGCGCGGTGTGCGTGGCGCGGCTGGCCTCGACCACGGCCTTGTACTCGGGCGCGTTTTTGTCGGGGCGGAACAGGATCTTGTAGAGCTGTTCGCGGATGGGCTCCGGGCATTGCCCCTGGCCCAGTTGCGTGGCCCATTCGGCAATTTGCTCCAGGACGCGCTGTTTTTTCTCGATGGCGGCCAAGGCCTGCTGCACGATCTCGGCTGGAGCTTTTTTAAAACGCCCCTTGCCCGCACGCCGAAAATAATGCGGCGCTTCGTACAGGCACAGCAAGGCGCCCGCCTGCTCGGCCACCGTGGCCTGGGCCGAAAAATACTCGTGCGCCAGGTCGGCAAAGCCAAATTCTCCGTCGGGGGCAAATTCCCAAGCCAGTTGCAGTTCGATATTGGCCGCCTGCGCTTGCGCCTGGGCCATCAGCTCGGCGGGGCCGGGTTTGTCAAAGCGCAGCAGGACATGGGCCCCCTTGGCCTTGACCCGTTTGCCCGAGTCCAGCTCGATTTGCGCCGAAGCCTCGGTTTCAGAAAGGATGCGGCCGGCCAAGAATTTGCCGGCGTCTTCAAACAATGCGTACATGGAGGGATTGTCCCATGGGCGCGGCGGAGCCTACGGCCCGGCCACGGATCAGGCCAGGCGCAAAAAAGCCGCTATCGCGCCGAGGTGGTTCTCGAAATCGTTGAGCGCGTGTTCGCCGCCTTCCAGCAGGCGCAGTCGGGCTTGGGGGTAGCGTGCCGCCATTTCGCGCCAGTCCAGCACCTCGTCGCCTTTGGCGATGATGGCCAGCTCCGGCCCCCCCGGGGGGTGGCCACGCTGATCGAGCGCGCGCAGCTCATCCACAAACTCGGGGCGGAAGAAGAAACGCTCCTCGGGCTGGTGCCAGGCGGTCTGCTCGCCGATGTAGCGCTCCAGATCGCGCGCCGGGTGCACCGCCGGGTTCAGCAGCACGCTGGGGCAATGCGCCATGGCGGCCACGGCGCTGGCGTAGTACCCGCCCAGCGACGAGCCCACCACCGCCATGCTGGCGTGCGGCCAACCGGCAATGCCCTCGGCCAACAGCGCCATGGCTTCGCGCGGGGAAGGGGGGAGCTGCGGGCACCAAAAATGCACGGCAGGGTGCTGCTTGGCCAAAAAACGCTGCATGCGCTGCGCTTTGGCCGATTGGGGGGACGAACGAAAACCGTGCAAATAAAGCAAATGGGTGGTGTTCATGGAGCAAAAAATAGCAACGCCAGGGCAGTGGCCACATTAAGATACATACACCCCACGGGCCATTCGCGCCCAGGGGAGATGGGTACGCACCATGTCCGATTTTGCCCCGCTTTCCACCGCCCGGCGCCTCATGGGGGGCAGCGCGCCGCAGCCCGTCCAACTGGGGCGCTTTGAGCTGCAGCGCGTGCTGGGCCAGGGCGCCCAGGCCACGGTGTGGCTGGCGCTGGACCCGCGCCTGCAGCGCCAGGTGGCCATCAAGGTACTGCCGCCCGTGCAAGGGCAGGGTGCAGCCAGCTTGGAGCAGTGGCTGCGCGAAGCGCGGCATGTGGGGCGCTTGACGCACCCGTGCACGGTGCCGGTGTTCGAGGCCGACGTGCATGGCCGCCAGCCCTACCTGGTGTTTGAATACGTGCCCGGCCGCACCCTGGCCGAACACCTGGCCCAGCAGGGGCGCTGTGCGCCGCACGATGCCGTGGCCCTGGTGGCCGATGTGCTCGACGGCCTGCACGCCGCCCATGCGGCAGGCATCGTGCACCGTGACCTCAAGCCCTCCAACATCATGGTGGACACCCAGCGCCATGCGCGGGTCATGGATTTTGGCTTGGCCGCGGCCGCTGGCACGGTGCCGGAAACCCCGTCCGCCAGCGGCTCCCCCGCCTACATGGCGCCCGAAACCGCCGACGGCGCAGCGCCCGCGCCGTCCATGGACATTTACGCCGCCGCCTTGGTGCTGGTGGAACTGCTCACCGGCCAGGCGCTGATCCGCCAGGGCGATACCTGGCAGACGCTCTACCGCATCACGCAGGAATCCCTCACCCTGCCCACCGACCTGGGACCGGGGGTGGACGACCGCCTGCGCGCCATCGTGCTGCGCGCCCTGGCACGCGACCCGGCGCAACGCTACGCCACGGCGGGGGATTTTCGCGATGCCTTGCGCGCCTGGGCCGCGCCCGTGAGCGCGCCCACGGCGGCGGGCAATGCGGCGCTGGACTTTTTGCTGCACCGCATGCGGCACAAGAGCGATTTTCCGGCGCTGTCGGACTCGGTGGCGCGCATCCAGCGCGTGGCAAACTCAGAAGACGACAGCATTGCCGACTTGACCAACGAAATTCTCAAAGACGTGGCGCTGACCAACAAACTGCTGCGCCTGGTCAACAGCGTGCAGTTTGCGCATTCGCGGCGCGACGGGGGTGTGAGCACGGTGTCGCGGGCGGTCAGCCTGGTGGGCTTTAACGCCGTGCGCAATATGGCCTTGTCGCTGGTGTTGCTGGAACACATGCAAAACCGCCCGCAGGCCGAGCAAATGCGCGAGGCATTTTTGCGCGCCATGATGGCCGGTTGCGTGGCCGCCGAGTTGGGCGGGGCCGCGCTGGCCGAGCAGGCCTTTATCGGGGCCATGTTCCAGAACCTGGGGCGCATGCTGTGCACCTTTTACTTTGCGGAAGAGGCCGCGCAGATCCGCGATGCCCAAGCCCAGGGCATGGCCGAAGAGGCCGCCGCCCAGAAGGCCTTGGGCCTGACCCTGGAAGACCTGGGTGCCGGTGTGGCGCGTGTCTGGGGCCTGCCTGAAGCACTGCAGGCCTGCATCCGCACCCCCCAGGGCGACCCGCCCCAACGCGCGCCCAACAAGGGGGTGGAGCACTTGCGCTGGGTGGCGCGTGCGGCCAATGAATCGGCCGCCGCCATGCTGCTGCCAGACCCCCCCGCCGTGGCGCAGCGCCTGAACCAGTTGGCCACCCAGTACGCACGCACGCTGGAGCTGTCCGCCCAGGCAGTGGCCGCGGCGACGCTGCGTGCCCGCCAGCAGCTGGTGGCCATGGCGCAGGCGCTGGATTTGCAAGTGCCCGGTGGTACCGCCGCTGCCCGCCTGCTGCAGCTGCCCGCGCCGGCCCAGGCGGCGGCGCCCGATCTGCTGGCGTCCAGCGAGCTGGGTGCGCAGGCCACACAACCCATGGCGGCAGTGCCCCATCCGCTGGGCGACCCCCCGCCCGCCACACAAACGGCCGATATATTGGCCGCAGGCATCCAGGACATCACCAACGCCATGGTGGACGAGCGCTTCAAACTCAACGACGTGCTGCGCATGATCCTGGAAACCATGCTGCGTGCGCTCGGCGCCCGGCGCATCGTTTTTGGCCTGCGCGATGCGCGTTCCGATGTGGTGACGGGTCGCTTTGGCCTGGGGGAAGACCACGAGGCTGCCGTGCGTGCGCTGGCAGTCCCGCTCAAGGCCCCGAACGACCTGTTTGCCGCCGTGTGCCTCAAGGGGGCCGATACGCTGATCCGCGACGCCACTGAAGCACCCATGCAAGAGCGCCTGCCCGAGTGGTACCGCAAGGGGCTGGATGCGCCCAGTTTCTTGTTGCTGCCCCTGCAGATCAAAGGCCGGCCCTTTGCCCTCATCTATGCCGACCACGCTTTTCCGAATGCCATGGCCGTGGACGACAAGGCCCTGGGACTGCTGCGCACCCTGCGCAACCAGGCGATCATGGCCTTTAGGCAGAACGCCTGAGCAGGGTGCGGCCAACGCGGGCCGGCGGCCGCATCGGATAATGGCGGCCATGGGAACGACTTTCGACAAGCCATCGCTGGCCCAGCGCATCCTGCCCCTTTTCCGCGGTTTTGATGGCTGGTTGATCACCATCGTGCTGATGCTGGCCGGCGCGGGCCTGCTGGCCATGTATTCCGCCGGGTTCGACCACGGCACCCGGTTCGTGGACCATGCCCGCAACATGGGCATCGCGGTCGTGATTTTGTTCTTGGTGGCCCAGGTGCCCCCGCAGCGCATCATGGCGCTGGCGCTGCCGCTGTACGCAGCCGGGGTGGCGCTGCTGGTGGCCGTGGCGCTGTTTGGCATTACCAAAAAAGGGGCGCAGCGCTGGATCAATGTGGGCATCGTCATCCAGCCCAGCGAGATCCTCAAAATCGCCATGCCTCTCATGCTGGCCTGGTGGTTCCAGCGGCGCGAAGGGCAGTTGCGCCCCCTGGACTTCGCCGTCGCCGGCGTGCTGCTGGCCGTGCCTGTCGGCCTCATCATGAAGCAGCCCGACCTGGGCACATCGCTGCTGGTGCTGGCGGCGGGCCTTTCGGTCATTTTCTTTGCGGGTTTGCCCTGGAAATTGGTGCTGCCGCCCATGCTGCTGGGCGTGGCCGGTATTGCCGTGCTGGTGGTCATGGGCGACGCCTGGTGTGCCGACGGTGTGCGCTGGCCCATCCTGCACGACTACCAGCAGCAGCGCATCTGCACCCTGCTCGACCCCACGCGCGACCCATTGGGCAAGGGCTTCCACATCATCCAGGGCATGATCGCCATCGGCTCGGGGGGGGTGTTTGGCAAGGGCTTCATGGCGGGCACGCAAACGCACCTGGAATTCATTCCCGAACGCACCACCGATTTTATTTTTGCCGCCTACTCCGAAGAATTCGGCCTATTGGGCAACCTGTACCTCATCGTCGGATTTTTGCTGCTAGTGTGGCGCGGCCTGGCCATTGCGTCGCGTGCGGGCTCGTTGTTCGGGCGGCTCATGGGCGGGGCCGTGGCCATGATTTTCTTCACCTATGCCTTTGTGAACATGGGCATGGTCAGCGGCATGCTGCCGGTGGTCGGGGTGCCGCTGCCCTTCATCAGCTACGGAGGCACGGCCATGGTCACACTGGGCCTGGCGCTGGGCATACTCATGTCCATCGCGCGGGCGCAGCGCCAGGGGGTGCCTGGTAAACCGGCGCCCTTATCGGCCAGCGTGCCGCTGCGGTATCCGGGTGCCGCCTAAAATCCACCGCATGACTTCCCGCCCCACCCCTGGCGCGCCGCGCAGCGCGCCCACGCAAGACCGCCTTGCCATCGCCCGCCAATGCCTGCTGGCGCCCTACGGCCTCGACGAAGGCCACCTGGGCCGCGCGCTGGCCGAAATCCGCGCACACCGCGTGGACGATGCCGACCTGTACTTCCAGTCCACCCGCCACGAAGGCTGGAGCCTGGAAGAGGGCATCGTCAAAACGGGCTCTTTCTCCATCGACCAGGGGGTGGGCGTGCGTGCCGTGTGCGGCGAAAAAACCGCCTTTGCCTATTCCGACGATATTTCCGAGTCCTCGCTGCTCGACGCCGCCCGCACCGTGCGCTCCATTGCCGCTGCCGGGCGGGGGGGCAAGGTGCCGGTGCGCGCCCCCAAGCTGGCCAAGAGCCGCAGCCTGTACGCGGGCATGGATCCCATTGCCTCGCTGGACAGCACCGCCAAAGTGGCGCTCTTGGGGCAGGTGGAGCAGCGCGCCCGCGCCAAAGACCCGCGTGTGGTGCAGGTCATGGCCGGGCTGGCCAGCGAACACGATGTAGTGCTCATTGCCCGCGCCGACGGTACCCTGGCGGCCGATGTGCGTCCCTTGGTGCGCCTGTCGGTCACGGTGATTGCCGAGCAGGGCGGGCGCCGCGAGGTCGGCTCTTCGGGCGGCGGCGGGCGCTTTGGCCTGGCCTATTTCGACGAGGCCCAGATTGCCCGCTATGTGGACGAAGCGGTGCACACGGCGCTGGTCAACCTGGAGTCGCGCCCCGCCCCCGCCGGCGAAATGACCGTGGTGCTGGGCCCCGGCTGGCCGGGCATTTTGCTGCACGAAGCCGTAGGCCATGGCCTGGAGGGCGACTTCAATCGCAAGGGATCTTCGGCCTTCAGCGGCCGCATTGGCCAGCGTGTGGCGGCCAAGGGCGTGACGGTGCTCGACGACGGCACCCTGCCCGACCGGCGCGGTTCGCTCAACGTGGACGACGAAGGCCACGCCAGCCAGCGCAATGTGCTGATCGAAGACGGCATCTTGAAGGGCTATATGCAAGACGCCCTCAATGCCCGCCTGATGGGCGTTGCGCCCACGGGCAACGGCCGGCGCGAGAGCTATGCCCACCTGCCCATGCCGCGCATGACCAACACCTACATGCTGGGCGGCGACAAAGACCCGCAAGAGATCGTCGCCAGCATCAAAAAAGGCCTGTATGCCACCAATTTTGGTGGGGGCCAGGTAGACATCACCTCGGGCAAATTCGTCTTCTCGGCCAGTGAGGCCTATTGGGTGGAAAACGGCAAGGTGCTCTACCCCGTCAAGGGCGCCACCCTGGTGGGCAGCGGCCCCGAGTCGCTGAAAAGGTTGAGCATGGTCGGCAACGACATGCGCCTCGATAGCGGCGTGGGCACCTGTGGCAAGGAGGGCCAGAGCGTGCCCGTGGGCGTGGGCCAGCCCACCCTGCGCATCGACGGCCTCACCGTCGGCGGCACGGCCTGAAAACTGCGCGCGCATGGTGCGCAAAGCGTGCGAACACCGCACAATAGGCGGATGTCCAAATCCCGCCCCTTGCCCAGCTCTTTGCTGAGTTTGCAGTCGTTTGGCGACATCAGCCGCTTTTTGCGCGAAGGGGTGGCCGACGAGGATTCGCGCGAGATGCGCGACAGCGTGGGCACGCTGGCCCAGGTCATCGATGAGGTGGTGGCGGTGCGCCGTGCCCGCCAGGCACCCGAGGCCGTGACCCAGCAAGCGCAAACCCTGGCGCGCGTGGTGCGCGAGCACCTGCGCTTCATCACCGGCCTGGGCTCGGCTTGGCATGCCTTGTACGAATTCGGCGCCTACTACAGCGCGCTGCAAGAACTGCGCCGCGAGGTTGAAGCCTGGCTTGTGGTTTTGCAGCAACGCAGTTCGCGCGAGGGCAAGGCCTTTGAGCGCATGGAACTGCTGGCCTGGCGCACCCTGGGCGAAGGCATTTTGCTCATCGATATGTACGAGCAGGGCGGTGGCGGCGCTTTGGGCGCGTCCCTGGAATCTGCCCCGCCGCCTTCCCGTACCCCGTGGGGCCGCGTGGCCGCCTGGTACCGGCGGTTGCGTGGCTGAGACAGTTTGCGGCCGGACTGCCCCCATTTTTATTGCAGTGCAGCGAGCCTGTGCTACATTTGGGCCCATGTCTACGCGCTACGCCTTTTATTTTTGGTTTTGGTTCTCGGTCCAAGGCGGATGAGAGGCAAGCGCGCAAGCCCATACACACTTACCCAACCACCGCCGATGCTGTAAAGCCCGGCGGTTTTTTTGTTTTTGCCCTTTTGTTTTTCACTTTGCACAGAAAGCCTGCGATGAACGCCAAACCCCTGAGCGCCAGCGAGTCCTGGTACCAAAGCGTCGAGAAAACCAGCCAAACCGACGACGAACGCATCAAGGACATCACTGTGCTCCCCCCTCCCGAACACCTGATCCGCTTTTTCCCCATCCGCGGCACGGCGGTAGAGCAGCTCATCACGCAGACGCGCAAAAACATCCACAACATCATGCAGGGCAAGGACGACCGCCTGCTGGTGGTCATCGGCCCCTGCTCCATCCACGACCCGGCTGCGGCCCTGGATTACGCCCGCCGCCTCAAGGATGTGCGTGAAAAGTACCAGGACACGCTGGAAATCGTCATGCGCGTGTACTTCGAGAAGCCGCGCACCACCGTCGGCTGGAAGGGCCTCATCAACGACCCCTACCTGGACGAGAGCTACCGCATCGACGAAGGCCTGCGCATTGCCCGCCAACTGCTCATCGAAATCAACCGCCTGGGCGTGCCTGCGGGCAGCGAATTCCTGGATGTGATCTCGCCCCAGTACATTGGCGACCTCATCAGCTGGGGCGCCATCGGCGCGCGCACCACCGAGAGCCAGGTGCACCGCGAACTGGCCTCGGGCCTATCCGCGCCCATCGGCTTCAAGAACGGTACGGACGGCAACATCCGCATCGCCACCGACGCCATCCAGTCTGCCAGCCGTGGGCACCACTTCTTGTCGGTGCACAAAAACGGCCAGGTGGCCATTGTGGACACCAAGGGCAATAAAGACTGCCACGTCATTTTGCGCGGCGGCAAGGCGCCCAATTACGACGCCGCCAGCGTGGCCGCCGCCTGCAAAGACCTGGAAGCGGCCAAGCTGCGCCCTACGCTCATGGTCGATTGCAGCCACGCCAACAGCAGCAAGCAGCACGAAAAGCAGCGCGACGTGGTGCGCGACATTGCCGGGCAGATCAGCACGGGCGGGCGCAGCGTGTTTGGCCTGATGGTCGAGAGCCACCTGGTCGCGGGGGCGCAAAAATTCACCCCCGGCAAAGATGTGCCTTGCGCCCTGGAATATGGCAAGAGCATCACCGATGCCTGCCTGGGCTGGGACGATTCCGTGTCGGCACTGGGCGAATTGTCGGCCGCTGTGCAGTCGCGCCGCAGCGCTAAGGTATAAGCTCGGCGTATCTTTTTTCTTTGATTGGGAGTCCCTTCATGCACAGCGTGGTGACCGTAACTCTGGATAAAAACCAGGAATTCCGCTTTGAACTCGATGGCGTTGCGCCCATGGCGAACGAAGAGGCACGCCTCTGGCTGGACGGAGAATTCACGCGCATGGAGTGCGAACCCCTGCGTGCCAGCGGCAAGGTGCTGCTGGCCGACAAGGTGCTGGTGGTGGCGCGCGATGCTGGCGCCGCGCGGCTGGGCGACAGGGAGTGGCTGGGCCAGTTTGCCCGTGCCGCTACCGCGGCATTGGCACGCCCCACGGTGCGCATCGACCTGCAGGGCATGACCATCAACTTCTGAAATAAAACGGCTCTACCGCCCAATGGGCGGGCGGTAGCAGCTATTTATTTAATAGCTTTTCAGGGCGCCAAGGCGCTCAGCAGGCGGGCATGCACGCCGCCAAAAGCGCCATTGCTCATGCACACGATGTGGTCGCCCGGCTGGGCGGCCTGCACCACCTGGGCCACCAGGGTGTCAATGTCGTGGGCCGTTTGGGCGCGTGCTTGCAGGGGGGCCAGGGCGGCGGCGGCGTCCCAATCCAGCCCGGCGGTGTGGCAAAACGACAAATCCGCCGTTTCCAGCGCCCAGGGGAGCTGGGCCTTCATGGTGCCCAGCTTCATGGTATTGCTGCGCGGCTCGAACACCGCCAGGATGCGCGCATTGGGGCCTGTGCTGCGGCGCAAGCCGTCCAACGTGGTGCGCATGGCCGTGGGGTGGTGGGCAAAATCGTCGTACACCGTGATGCCGCGCACCGTGCCGCGCAGCTCCATGCGGCGGCGCACGTTGTCAAAGCGCGCCAGGGCTTGGGCGGCCTGCCCGGGCGCCACGCCCACGTGGTGGGCTGCAGCAATGGCCGCCAGGGCATTGAGCTGGTTGTGCACGCCGCTCAGGCTCCATTCCACGCGCCCCACCCGCTCACCCCGGTGCAGCACGTCAAATGCGTGGGGTTCGCCCTGGGCGGTAAAGTCGCTCACCGCAGCGCCAAAGGTTTGCACGCCACTCCAGCAGCCTTGGTGCAGCACGCGCGTGAGGCTTTCTTCCAGGCCATTGGCCACCACGCAGCCTGAAGGCGGCACGGTGCGCACCAGGTGGTGGAATTGGCGCTCGATGGCCGCCAAATCGTCAAAAATATCGGCGTGGTCGAACTCCAGGTTGTTGAGCACGGCCGTGCGTGGACGGTAGTGCACAAATTTGCTGCGCTTGTCAAAAAAAGCCGTATCGTATTCGTCGGCCTCAATCACGAACAGCGGCGCATCGCCCATGGGGCCGGGCGTTGCCTGCGGGCGGCGTGCCGCCCCCAAACGGGCCGATACGCCAAAATTGAGCGGCACCCCCCCCACCAAAAAACCCGGCGCCAAGCCCGCGCACTCCAAAATCCACGCCAGCATGGACGTGGTGGTCGTTTTGCCATGCGTGCCCGCCACGGCCAGCACATGGCGCCCATGCAGCACCTGCTCGGCCAGCCACTGCGGCCCGCTGGTGTAACGGGCCCCGCTGTCCAAAATGGCTTCCATCAGCGGAAACTTGGCGCTGCCGTCGGGCAGGCGGGCGCGGCCCACCACATTGCCCACCACAAACACATCGGGCGCCAGCGCCAATTGGTCGGCGCCATAGCCTTCGATCAGGTCGATGCCCAAAGCGCGCAATTGGTCGCTCATGGGCGGGTACACCCCGGCGTCGCAGCCGGTGACGCGGTGACCCGCCTCGCGGGCCAGGGCTGCCAGACCACCCATGAAGGTGCCGCAAATGCCCAGAATATGGATGTGCATCGGGAAATTGTATCCCCCCATGCAGCGCCCTTGCGGTCACAATGCGGGTAAGGAGCCACCGCCATGCCATCCGAAACCATCCATACCGAAATCGCTCAGGCCGCCGCGCGGCTGGTTGTCGAAGAGGGGCTGGAGTACGGCCCGGCCAAGCGCCGCGCGCTGCGCCTGCTGGGGTTGCCCGCGCGCACCAGCCAGCCCGACAACGACCTGGTGGAAGAGGCCGTGCGTGAGCATATTGCGCTTTTTTGTGCCGATACCCAGCCTGCCGAGCTGCATGCCCTGCGCAGTCTGGCGCTGGAGTGGATGCAGCGGCTGGCGCCTTTTCGGCCCCACCTGGCGGGCGCGGTGTGGAATGGCACGGCCACGCGGCACTCCGACATTTACCTGCCTTTGTTTTGCGATGACCCCAAATCGGCGGAAATTGAGCTTATCAACCAAGGCATTGATTACGAACCGGGCACGACCGCGGGCCTGCATGGCCAGCCCGTGGACATGCTCAGCGTCCTGAGCCCCAGCCGGGCCTTGGGCGTGATGGTGAGTGTGCACCTGCTGGTGTACGACCTGGACGACTTGCGCGGTGCGCTGCGCCCCGACAAGCACGGCCGTGCGCCACGGGGCGACCTGGCGGCCGTGCGCCATTTACTGGAGAACCCTGCGTGAACCCCAACCCCTCCCCCTTGCATGACGATGCAGCGCACACCGAATTGGCCCAAGCGGGTGAGGGCGGCGTGGCCCTGTCGCGGCGCCAGTGGCTCGCATTTGCTGGTGTGGGGCTGGCAGCGGCCGCGGCGGGGGCCGGCTGGTCTTGGTGGCGTGCCCAGCCCAGTGCGGCCGAGCAGGATGCCGGCCAGGCGCTGTGGCAGCGCAGCTTTGAAACCCCCACCGGAGCCACCTTGGCCATGCAGTCCTTGCGGGGCAAACCCCTGGTGCTGAATTTCTGGGCCACCTGGTGCCCGCCCTGTATTGCCGAACTCCCCTTGCTCAATACCTTCTACCGCGAAAATGCGGCTAAAAACTGGCAAGTGATGGGGGTTGCGGTCGATCAGCTCGCTTCCGTCAAGGCTTTTCTGGAGCGCACCCCCCTGGATTTCCCCGTGGCCATGGCTGGGCAGGGAGGGATCGATCTGGCGCGCTCTTTGGGCAACCTGCAGGGCGGCTTGCCTTTTACCGTGGTGTTCGCCGCAGATGGACGCATTTTGCGGCGTAAAATGGGCCAGGCTACAGAAGAAAACCTGCGCGAATGGGCCAAATTGGTATAAAGCCCCTGGTCTTCCTGGCAGTGATGCGTGGCTGAAGAAAAATGTCACAAAAAGAACAAAGATAACGAAAATTAGAGTACATTCGCGCCCTGTTTCGGTTTTATTAAGGGAATCCCATGGATTTGCGAAAACTCAAGACCCTGATCGACCTGGTCTCGGAGTCCAATGTCTCGGAACTGGAAATCACCGAGGCCGAGGGCAAAGTTCGCATCGTCAAGAGCGGCCCTGTGGTCGTTCCGCAGTATGTGCCTGCTGCAGCCCCCATGGCGGCGGCCCCTGCCGCAGCGCCCGCCCCCGTGGCCGGTTTGCCCGCCCCTGCGGCCCCTGCCGAAATTCAGGGCCATATCGTCAAATCGCCCATGGTGGGTACTTTTTACCGTGCCTCCAGCCCCGGTGCCAAGGCCTTTGTCGAGGTCGGTAGCCAGGTCAAGGAAGGCGACACGCTGTGCATCATCGAGGCCATGAAGATCTTGAACGAGATCGAGGCCGACAAGTCGGGTACCGTCACCCGCATCCTGGGCGAAAACGGCCAGGCCGTGGAATACGGTCAGCCCCTGTTCGTCATCGAATGACACGGCACCAGCCCTGACGCTATGTTCAAAAAAATATTGGTTGCCAATCGCGGTGAGATTGCCCTGCGCATCCAGCGCGCCTGCCACGAGCTGGGCGTGAAGGCCGTGATGGTCTATTCCGAGGCCGACCGCGACGCCAAATACGTCAAGCTGGCCGAAGAGGCCGTCTGCATCGGTCCGGCGCCTTCGCCCCTGTCCTACCTCAATATGCCGGCCATCATCTCGGCCGCCGAGGTGACCGACGCCGAGGCCATCCACCCTGGCTACGGTTTCTTGTCCGAAAACGCCGACTTTGCCGAGCGTGTGGAAAAAAGCGGTTTCCAGTTCATCGGCCCGACGCCGGAGAACATCCGCACCATGGGCGACAAGGTCTCGGCCAAGCAGGCCATGATCAAGGCGGGCGTGCCCTGCGTTCCGGGTTCGGACGGCGAGCTGCCCGACGATCCGGTGCAAATCCGCCGCATTGCCAAATCCATTGGCTACCCCGTCATCATCAAGGCGGCGGGCGGCGGCGGTGGGCGCGGCATGCGCGTGGTACACACCGAGGCCGCCTTGGTCAATGCCGTGCAAATGACCAAGGCCGAGGCGCAGGCAGCCTTTGGCAACCCGGCCGTGTACATGGAGAAATTTCTCCAGAACCCGCGCCACATCGAGATCCAGATCCTGGCCGACAAGCACCGCAACGCCGTGTACCTGGGCGAACGCGATTGCTCCATGCAACGCCGCCACCAAAAGGTGATCGAAGAAGCGCCAGCACCCGGCATTCCGCGCCGCCTCATCGACCGCATTGGCGACCGCTGTGTGGCAGCCTGCAAAAAAATCGGCTACCGCGGTGCAGGCACCTTTGAATTCTTGTACGAGAACGGCGAGTTCTACTTCATCGAGATGAACACCCGCGTGCAGGTTGAGCATCCGGTGACGGAATGGATCACGGGCGTGGACATTGTGCGCACGCAAATCATGGTGGCCGCGGGCGAAAAACTCCCCTTCACCCAGCGCCAGATCGAGATCCGCGGCCACGCCATCGAATGCCGTGTGAATGCCGAAGACCCCTATAAATTCATCCCCTCGCCAGGCCGCATCACCAAATGGCATGCGCCTGGCGGGCCAGGGGTGCGGGTGGATTCACACGTGTACACCAACTATTTCGTGCCGCCCAATTACGACTCCATGATCGGCAAGATCATCGTCCATGGCGACACGCGCGAGCAGGCATTGGCGCGCATGCGCACGGCGCTGTCCGAGACGGTGATCGAGGGCATCAACACCAACGTGCCCCTGCACCGCGAACTCATGGTGGACGCCAAATTCATGGAAGGCGGCACCAACATCCACTACCTGGAAGAGTGGCTGTCGCAGCGCCAACGCTGAAGAATGACACCCCACCCACCCCGAAGCCCCGCGGGGCTGCTCCCGGCGGGTGGTTTGCAGGTGGTGCCCTATGCCATGGATGTCGATATGCATGAACTGAGCCTGTTGTGCCCGCAAGACCGGGTCGAGTGGTTGTCTGAGGCGCTGGAGGCGCTGGACGCCTTGAGCGTCTCGGTGGAAGACGCCGACGCCCAGACCGACGCCGAGCGCGCCTTGTTTGGCGAGCCCGGCATGCCCCCGCCCCAGCCCGGTTGGGATCGCAGCAAGGTGGTTGCCCTGTTTCCCAGCCAGGAAGCGGCGCAAGAAGCGCAACAATTGCTGCAGGCGCAAGACCTGTTTGCTGGCTGCAGCGTGGTGGCCCTGACGGCCTTGCAGGAACAGGACTGGGTGCGTTTGACGCAATCGCAGTTCACCCCGGTGGACATCACTCCCGATTTTTGGATCGTTCCCACTTGGCACGAACCGCCGGCCCAGGCGCGGCGCACCATCCGCCTGGATCCGGGGCTGGCCTTTGGCACGGGCACCCACCCCACCACACGCATGTGTTTGCGCTGGATTGCGCGCCATGAAGGCGCATTGGGCCGGGTGCTGGACTATGGTTGCGGCTCGGGCATTCTGGCCATTGGCGCGGCCAAATTCGGCGCGAACGACCTGGACGCAGTCGACATCGACCCGGCCGCTGTGGAGTCGGCAGCGCTCAACGCCCAGGCCAATGGCGTCACTTTGCGCACGGGCCTGCCCGAGCTGGCCCAGGGGCGCTACCAAACGGTATTGGCCAACATTCTGGCCACGCCGCTCAAAGTGCTGGCGCCCTTGCTGTGTCAGCATGTGGACGAGGGCGGGCATCTGGTGCTGGCCGGCATTCTGGATCGCCAGGCCCAAGAGCTGCAAGAAGCCTATGCCCCCTGGCTGCGGTTGGCAGTGGCCGACCAGGAAGACGGCTGGATTCTCATGACCGCACAGCGCTGATGCGCTGATGTTTGCGCGCTGCTCCAGGCCCGCCCCTACAATCCACAGCCCATGAGCCAGACCACCCGCTGCCCATCCTGTGGAACCTTGTTCAAGGTCGTAGCGGACCAGTTGCGCATTTCCGATGGATGGGTGCGTTGTGGTCAGTGCCAGCAGGTGTTTGACGCGGCCAGCCACTTGCAGGAAGCGGCCAAAGCCCCATTGCTGCCAGAGATGGCGCTGGACCGATTGCGCCCCCCCCCTGCACCGGTGCGCCGCCCTGAGCCGCCGGTGCGGATGTGGGGAGAGGGGGAGGCAGAAACACCCCGCGCACCAACGCCCGTTTCGCCCCAACCTGCTCCCGTGGTGCCAGCGCCGGCGGCGGTGCCACCTGTGCCGCCCAGCCCCATCACACTGCCGCCAGAGTCCGTGGCTCCGGCGGTATTGCATGTGCCCGAGCCCACGGTTCCCGCATTTTTGGTGGCCAGCCAGGATCGGGCAGCCAAGGCCACTGAACCGCCCGCGCCGGCGGCAGCCGATACCGCGCCTGCCTTGCACGCAAGCCAGCAAAGCCACTGGGATGCAGATGCCCCGCCACAAGGCCAAGCGCCCAGCGTGCCTTTGCCCTCCCTCAATGAGGCCATGGAGTGGCCGCGCATTGAACTGCCACCAGCGGCCCCATTGTCCCCGGCCGTGCCAGCGCCCCTAACCCCGGCATCAGCACCAGCACCTGAGCCCATCCCGGAAGCAGGCTACGAATTGCCCAGCCCGCCGCTGGATGCGCTCGATGCTTTGGATGGTTCGGATCCGGCACCATTGGCCGAAGAACCCCCAGCGTTCGAGGAAACCCGGCCACTGGAGGCTGCCTTCCTCAATGGGGAAGGGTACCTTGCGCTAACGCGTCCATCCCCTGCCTTGGACCTAGTGCCCAAAGAGGGTGTTTTGGCCGATCGTGCCCCCAGACGCAGCCCATTGCCTGACGATCCTTTGGATTTGCCGGTGCGCCCCAAACGCAGCGCTCCATCGGACGCGCCTGTGCCGCCGCAGCAAGCGGAGGCTTCAGAGGAACCTGCACCCAGCAGCAGCGTACCGCCCTCGCGAGAACCCAAAAAACGACCCAGACCCCCAGAGCCATCCGACGAAGACGCCACGCAAGCAGAGCCTTCTTTTTTGCGTGCTGCACGCCGCAAAGCCTTTTGGCGCCGGCCTGGTGTGCGGGCTGTGCTGGTGTTGCTGGCCCTGTCCTTGGGGGCGGCGCTGGCTGCCCAGGTGGCCGTGCAGGAGCGGAGTTTTCTGGCCGCCAAATTTCCACCCCTGCGCCCCGGGTTGGTGGCGCTGTGCGAGCCCCTGGGCTGCAAGCTGGAGCCCTACCGCCACATCGCTTCGGTGGAGGTGGACAGCTCCGCATTCCAGAAAATCCGTGGTGAAGAATACCGGTTGTCGCTGTCCTTGAAAAACCGCGCGGCCCTGCCAGTGGCCATGCCCGCCATTGAGTTGACCCTGACCGATGCCATCGACCAGCCCGTGCTGCGGCGCGTGTTCTTGCCTGCGCAATGGGCTGCCCCGGCCGAGTTGGCCGCACATGGCGAGTGGGCGGTGGTGCGCACCGTGTCCCTTGCGGATGCGCCAGCGCGTGTGGCTGGGTATCGGGTGGTCGCTTTTTACCCTTGATTTTTTTGATTGCTTCAACCACGGAAAGGCCGATATGGCGGTACTGATTTGCGGCTCGCTTGCTTTTGACACCATCATGGGTTTTGAGGGGCGTTTTGCCGAACAAATCCTGCCCGATCAACTGCACATCCTCAATGTGTCTTTTTTGGTGCCTGCGCTGCGCCGTGACTACGGCGGGTGCGCCGGCAACATTGCCTATAGCCTCAAACTTTTGGGCGGTGAACCCGTGCCCATGGCCATGCTGGGCAGCGATGGGGGGGATTACCTGCAGCGCATGCAGACCCTGGGGATCAGCACCCGCTGCGTAGGGCAGGTGCAAGACACCTATACGGCGCAGGCCATGATCATGACCGACAGGGACAACAACCAGATCACGGCTTTCCACCCTGGCGCCATGGGGCAGGCCCATGCCTTGCGCATCGATATGGCCCATGGGCAGGGGGTCACACTGGGCATCGTTGCCCCCGATGGACGCGATGCCATGGTGGAGCATGCCGCCCAATTGCACGCTGCGGGCATTCCTTTCGTGTTCGACCCAGGCCAGGGCCTGCCCATGTTTTCTGGCGCGGAGCTGCTGCGGTTTGTGGAGCAAGCCAGCTGGGTGGCGGTGAATGATTACGAAGGCAAGATGCTGTGCGAACGCACGGGCTTGGGTTTGGCGGAACTGTCCCGGCAGGTGCAAGGCCTGGTGGTGACTCTGGGCGGCCAAGGGTGTGAGGTATGGGTGCGTGGTGAACGCACCTTGGTGCCGCCCGTCATGGCCACATCGGTGGTCGATCCCACGGGCTGTGGTGATGCGTGGAGGGGAGCGCTGTTGTACGGCTTGGAAAAGGGTTGGCCCCTGACGCGTTGCGCTGCTTTGGGCAACCGTTTGGGCGCCCTCAAAATCGCCTCGCGCGGGCCGCAGAACTACACACTGGATTTCGATTTGGCGCAGTGGACAGCCCAAGGCGTGTGAAGCGCAGACCATAAAAAAACCCGGTGCAGGGCACCGGGTTGCGCAGGCAGGTGCGGAGCTGCCTCAGGGCTTGGGGCCCGTAGGGAAGGGCCAGGCTGCCTGGGGGTTGAGGGTGGTTTTGGCAGCAGGCTTCGCAGGAGCAGCAGCCTTCTTCGCAGGAGCAGCAGCCTTCTTCGCAGGGGCAGCAGCCTTCTTCGCAGGAGCAGCAGCCTTCT
>CAZRFF010000001.1:17426-39605 GCA_964599265.1 uncultured Simplicispira sp.
GCAGCAGCCTTCTTCGCAGGGGCAGCAGCCTTCTTCGCAGGAGCAGCAGCCTTCTTCGCAGGAGCAGCAGCCTTCTTCGCAGGTGCAGCAGCCTTCTTCGCAGGTGCAGCAGCCTTCTTCGCAGGTGCAGCGGCCTTCTTCGCAGGTGCAGCAGCTTTCTTCACAGGGGCTGCTTTTTTCGCAGGTGCGGCTGCTTTTTTAGCAGCGGGTTTTTTTGCAGTTGCCATCGTTTTCTCCTTGGGTCTTTGGTTTAAGAAGGACGCTCTGTGCCTGTGTCAGGTACAGAGCGATCCATAGAACCGGGGACCCTCCCGATTCCACGAATACGAATCAACCGTCCGTTGCGCATGGGGTGCGCTGTGCAGATCGGTGGGTGCTGTTGCACAAAAAATGCGGAGCCGTGTGGAGCGCAGTGCGCTGTCTGGCTGCCCTTGCGTTCTCTGCATGGGATGCTCCTGTGTTGGGAGCATGCTGGAACGGGCAGTGGCAGACAGTGTGCAAAAGAGAGTGCGCCAAACCGTGCGCGATGGAGCGAATGAAGCGGCTTCGCAAGTGATGGGAGACACGTCCGCTGCGCGGTGTTTTTGCAGACCTGCGCGTGAGGTGTTTTGCGATGGCGTGGTGGCGATGGCGTCCCAGTGCAACATGGCTTTTCCAATGCTCGGATTATGAGAGCACTGCTTCAAAAAGCAAAGCAAGTTTGCGTTGTGATGCACCAATATGTTGTGTCAAAACACACGCAGCATGCATGCTGTTTGCTGCGGTGGTGTGGAAGCACTTGCCAATGTCGTGTGGAGCGGCGGCTATGCGGGGGAATATTCACGCGGCCGTGGAGGCATTGGGGGCCTGTGCAGCGGGGGTGGTGTGCAAACTTTCGGCAGGGAATTGGAGTGCTGGCCAACCCAACAAATTGTGCAGATGCAGCCAATCAAAACCCGCGCCGGGATCGGCTTTGCGGCCGGGTGCAATGTGCTCGTGGCCGGCCACATGGGCGATGGGGTAACGCTGTGCCAGATCCCTGCAAAGCCGCGCCAGTGCTTGGTATTGCGCGGGTGTGAAATGATCTCCCTCCAGGCCTTCAAGCTCGATGCCGATGGAGTCGTCGTTGCATTCGCTGCGGCCCCGGTAGCTGGATCGGCCCGCGTGCCAGGCGCGGGCATCGCAATCCACAAATTGCCACAGCACACCCGTGCGCGTGATGAAAAAATGCGCTGAAACCTGAAGGCCTCGGATGCTTTGGAAATAGGGGTGCGCATCCCAGTTCAAACGGTTCATGAACAGGTCTTGCACGGCAGTGCCGCCGTACTCGCCAGGCGGCAGACTGATGGAGTGCACGACGATCAGATCGATGTGCGCGGACGGAGGCCGTGGGCCATGATTGGGGGATGCCAGACGTTGTGCCTGCGCATGCCATCCGTCATGCCAGGTGGGCGGAGCGGACGTTTTTTCACTGCTCGGTTTCGCTGTCGGCATGGGGGTCGTCTTGGGGTGTGGGGATGTTCAGCCGGGCGATGCGGTAGCGAATTTGCCGCAGGCTGATGCCCAGGCGCACGGCAGCGGCGGTGCGGTTGAAGTTGTGGGCGTGCAGGGCGTGTACCAGGATGCAGCGCTCCTGCTCGTCCAGCCAGGCTTGCAGGTCGCGTGGCAAATCTGCGGGGGTGTTTGCTGGTGGTGCAGCACCGGCCGCAGGCTCAACCCGCGGGGATGCACCTGCTGGGTTGGGTGCTGCATCCACAGCGGCAAACTGGGCAGGTGCGGTGCAGGGATCGACCTGCAAGGTTTCACCATCGCTCAGGGCAACGGCGCGGTGCAGCAGGTTTTCCAGCTCGCGGATGTTGCCTGGCAGGGGATAGGTGGCGATGGCCTGCAGTGCCTCGGGGGTGAGGCGGGGCACAGGAATGCCCGACTCGCGGGCGATGCGCTCCAGCAAGGTTTGGCACAAAGCGGGCAGATCCTCGCGCCGTTCGCGCAAGGGGGGAATGATGATCTCGATGACGTTGAGCCGGTAGTACAAGTCTTGCCGAAAACGTCCGGCTTGTACGGCGGCTGCCAAGTCGTGGTGTGTGGCGCTGAGAATGCGCACGTCCACGGTTTCTTCCTGTGTGGAGCCCAGTGGCCGCACGCTGCGCTCCTGGATGGCGCGCAGCAGCTTGGATTGCATGGGCAAGGGGAGGTCGCCAATTTCATCCAGAAACAAGGTGCCGCCCTGCGCGGCCTGAAAGTAGCCGACTCTGTCCGCTGATGCGCCGGTGTAGGAACCTTTGCGCGCACCAAAAAATTCGGCCTCGAGCAAATTTTCGGGAATGGCGCCGCAGTTGACGGCCACCAGGGGCCCTGCGGCGCGTTGGCTGCAAGCGTGCAGGGCGCGGGCAACCAGCTCTTTGCCTGTGCCCGATTCGCCGCAGATGTGTACAGGGGCCATGCTGCGCGCCACTTTGGCGATGCGCTGCTTGACGGTGCGCATGGCCTCGGAGGTGCCCACCAGGCGCTCCAGGGCCGGGGTATCCAGTCCGCTGGTCGGTGCCTCATCGCTGCGGCCCGAAGCCGGGCGGCGGCTGCGGGGGGCGGGCACGCCTTCGCCCCCTTGCACGGCCGAGGCCACCACCGAGCGGAACTGCTTGAGATCCACGGGTTTGGTCAGGTAGTCGAAGGCGCCCGAGCGCAGCGCCTCGACGGCGTTTTCAGCGGAGCCATAGGCCGTCATGACCACACAGCGTTCGGGGCGTTGCTGCTCGCGCAATTCGCGCAGTAATTCCATGCCAAAACCGTCGGGCAGGCGCATGTCGGTGATGACGGCGTCAAAGCGCTGCGCCTGCAACTGTTCGCGCGCTTCTTGCAGCGTGGCGGCGGTGCTGACCTTGTGGCCTTCGCGCAGCAAGGTCAGTTCGTAGAGGGTGCGCAGGTCGGGCTCGTCATCGACGACCAGGATGGAGGCAGCGGGAGCATTCATGGGGGTGTTATACGACGATGGTGTCAAACAGCGTGGCCGCTTCTTTCACTTGGCCCGTGGCCCTGAAATTGACGGTGAAGGCGTTGCCTGGAATGTCGCCGTGCTGCATGGCATGGTTTTGGCGCAGGTAGTGGATGGAGGCGCCGTGGCGCTCACACAGTTCCCGGCACAGGTACAGGCCCAGGCCACTGGAACGGCTTTCGGAAGAGAAAAAAGGTTCGAACAAATGCCGCTCGATGGAGGGGTCCAGCGGCGCGCCGTCGCTCCAGACCTGCATGCTGGCTTGCCCGGAGCTGGCCATGCGGGTGATGAGTTGCAGGGAATCGCTCTCGCGGCCCATGAAGCGCAGGGCGTTGTCCAGCAGGTTGACCAGCACGCGCCGCAGGTGCTCGGCGTCAAACTCTACCTGCATATTGCTGGCATGCAGGGCCAGCACGCCGCGCCTGCGTGCGGGGTCCTGGCCACACCAGTCGGCCCAGATCTGGGCCACAGATTCATCCAGCGCCAGAGTGGAAGCAGGGGCGTGGGAGATTTGGTGCTTAACGCGTGCAATGTCGAGAATTTCTTCGGCAATGCGCGCCAGGCGATCGGCGTTTTGCTGCACCATGTGCGTCAGGCGGCGGTGCGCCGGGTCGTGCAAATCTTCTTCCAGCAAAGCGTTGGCCTGCACGATGGCGGCCAGCGGGTTGCGGATTTCGTGTGCCACGGCGGCAGACATGCGGCCCATGGCTGCGAGCTTTTCAGTGCGCAGGCGCGCCTCCATTTCGCGCAGATCGTGCAAGAACATGACGCACAGGCGGCTGGCACTTTCAGGGGCATCGGCTTCGTGGGTGGCTGTGAGCCAGGTTTGTACATGCAGGCCCACCGGGGGGTGGCCCTCGCTGAGCAGGTTCACATCGGTCATTTGGCCTTCGTTTTGGCGAAAACTGCGGCGTGCCAGTTGCAGCAAAGGCCGCCAGAGGCTGTGTTCCGAGAGGCTGAAGGGCGGTTCGGCCTTGGCGGTGCAGCCCAGCAGTTGCAAGCCTGCGGGGTTGGCCATGCGCACGGTAAAGGCTTCATCCACCACCAGGACGCCGTCGTTCAAATTCTGGATGACCAAATGGCTGACCTGGCTCTGCACCCGTGCTGCCATGCGGCTGGTGCGGGTGAGTTGTTGCTCGCGCACCAGACGGGTGGCCAATTGGTGCGCCAAAAACGCCACGATGAAATACCCCGACCCTGCGAGCGCTGCTTGCAGATAGCGCGGCGTGGCGTCTCCCCCTGCTGGGAGACTCCCCATCCAGGCGGCGCCAAACAGCAAAATCAACGTGACAGCTGCTGTGGTGCCCAGGGCCAGTGTCAGGGTGCCCAGCACAGCCGCCATGAGAATGGGCAGGCCAAACAAGGGCGTGAAGTTGAAGCTGCCGGTGTGCAGCATTTCCAGCGCAGCGACGACGGCCAGATCCAGGCCTATGCTGGGCAGCCATTGCAAACCGGCCTGGGGGCGGGGCACGCGGTTGCGGCCCAGGATGCGCAGGGCCACAGTGGCCACCAGGTAGGCCAGGCTGAGCCCCAGCAGCCATGGGTCGGCGTTCTGGTTGAAGGCCAGTCCAGTTCCCATCAACAGCGATAGGGCCACGGCAACCAGGATGCGGCCCGTCAGGAAACCATGCCACAGGCGTAAGAAAGAGGCGTCTTCCGTTCGCGTGATGCGGTCGGAACGCAAGGGCATGGGCGTGGAGAGGGGGGGGGGGTCAGTGCGCATCGCGCTGCTGGTGTTCGGCGCAGCAGTAGTGGCGGTTGCCCAGGCTGAGCGCGTCGGTGCGCGGCACATGCACGCCGCAATGTGCGCAGGCCACCATGTCTTGCGGGGGGGCTGGAGGGGGCGGACGGTGTGGCGGCGGGCGTTGTTCTGCGCGCCGCTGGCGCCACAGGGCGTAGCCGAAGGCCAGAACGGCGACCAACACCAGGAATTTCATGCGTTGCGCCCCAGCACCACTTCGAGTGCAAAGCGTGAGCCCACATAGGCCAGCAGCAGCAAGATGGCGCCAGCGTACAGCATGCGCACGGCCACGCGGCCGCGCCAGCCAAAGCGCTTGCGGCCCAGCAGCAAGGCGGCAAAGGTGAACCACGACAGCATGGAGAACACGGCTTTGTGGTCCCAGCGCCAGGCGCGGTCGTACAGCACTTCGCTGAACAGCATGCCCGCCACCAAAGTGGCTGTGAGCAGGGCAAAACCGGCAGTCACAAAGCGAAAGGTCAGGCGCTCCAGGGTGAGCAAGGGCATGCCGCTGCTGGAGTCCTCGGCCAGGCGGATGCGGCGTTCAGCCCGCACCATGAGCGCCGCATGCACCACGGCGGCGGCCAAAAGGCCATAGGCCGCGATGCCCAGGGCCAGGTGCAGGGGCAACCAGGCCGAAGCGGTGTGCGGCAGCGGCTGGCCCGGAAACACCAGCGCCAGCAACACGGCGGCGCTGCCCAGCGCGGCGAGGGCCCAGCGGGCTTGCAGCTGTGGAAACAATTGGCGCTCAATGGCGTACACCGTGAGCACCAGCCACACCGTGACCGACAGCGCAGGCGCAAAGCCAAAGCGGGGCGCGGTTTGCAGCATGTCCAGGGCCAACACGGCACCGTGCAGCAGCCATGCGGCCCACAAGGCAATATGCGCCCCACGGGCCTGCAGACGCGAAGCGGCCACCGCTGGCACAGCATAGGCTGCGGCAGCGGCCAGTCCGAGCGACAGACCAAGCGGGGAGGCACTGGGTAAAATCATGCACCACAGTGTACCTTTCGCTCGGGCGGTTTGGCCCGGCGCGCCCCTGCGGCCGCACCGCGTGCGGCACCACCCCGGAATCAATCTCTATGGCCTCCGCCCTTACCGACAAACTCTCACGCCTCGTCAAGGAAATGCGCGGCCAGGCCCGCATCACCGAATCGAACGTGCAGGACATGCTGCGCGAGGTGCGCATGGCCTTGCTGGAAGCCGATGTGGCCTTGCCCGTGGTGCGTGACTTCATCGCCCGCGTGAAAGAGAACGCGCTGGGCCAGGAGGTGCTGGGAAGCCTCAAGCCTGGCCAGGCGCTGGTGGGCATCGTCAACAAGGAATTGACCGCCACCATGGGCGAGGGGGTGGCCGACATCAACCTGGCGGCACAGCCGCCGGCGGTCATCCTCATGGCGGGTCTGCAGGGCGCCGGCAAGACGACGACCACGGCCAAATTGGCCAAGCACCTGATCGAAAAGCGCAAGAAAAAAGTGCTCACCGTCTCGGGCGACGTGTACCGCCCGGCTGCCATCGAGCAGCTCAAGACCGTGACCGCCCAGGCCGGGGCTGAATGGTTCCCCAGCACGCCAGACCAAAAACCGCGCGATATTGCCCTGGCGGCGCTGGACTATGCCAAGAAGCACTACTTCGACGTGCTGCTGGTCGATACCGCCGGCCGCCTGGCCATCGACGAAGTGCTGATGCAGGAGATCAAGGATCTGCACGCGGTGTTGAACCCGGTGGAAACCCTGTTCGTGGTCGATGCCATGCAGGGCCAGGACGCGGTGAACACGGCCAAGGCCTTTAAAGAAACATTGCCGCTCACGGGCATTGTGCTGACCAAACTGGATGGCGATTCGCGCGGTGGTGCGGCCTTGTCGGTGCGCGCTATCACGGGGGCACCGATCAAGTTTGCCGGTGTGTCCGAGAAGATCGACGGCCTGGAGGTGTTCGATGCCGAGCGCCACGCTGGCCGCATCCTGGGCATGGGCGACATCGTGGCCCTGGTCGAGCAGGTGGCCGCGGGCGTGGACATGGAGGCGGCGCAAAAGCTCGCCGCCAAGGTCAAGAGCGGCGACGGGTTTGACCTGAACGACTTTTTGGGCCAGCTCCAGCAGATGAAACAGATGGGCGGGCTCTCCAGCCTTATGGACAAGCTGCCCGCGCAGCTTACGGCCAAGGCCGGTCAAGTGGACTTGGACAAGGCCGAGAAGGACATCAAGCGCAAGGAGGGCATCATCCAAAGCATGACACCCAAAGAGCGCGCCAAGCCCGAACTCATCAAGGCCACGCGCAAGAAGCGCATCGCTGCGGGTGCGGGGGTGCAGGTGTACGAGGTCAACCGCCTGCTCAAGGAGTTTGAGCAGATGCAAGAGATGATGAAAAAAATGAAGGGCGGCGGCCTCATGAAGCTCATGAAGAAGATGGGCGGCATGAAGGGCCTGGGCGGCGGCGGTATGCCCAAGATGCCTTTTTGATGTTTGGGGCCTCTAGCGCTGAACCACCTCGCCGCGCAGGGTGTAGGTTTTGGCCTCGGTGATGGCCACATCCACCATCTGGCCCACCAGGCGCTGGCCCCCGGCAAAGTTGACCACGCGGTTGCACTCGGTGCGGCCCATCAGCTCATGGCTGTCGCGCTTGGATGCGCCTTCGACCAGAATGCGCTGCACCTTGCCTACCAGGGCCTCGCTGAAATGCTTGATGTTGCTGTTGATGACGGCTTGCAGCGTTTGCAGGCGGTGCAGTTTGACATCGTGCGGGGTTTCGTCGTGCAAATTGGCCGCAGGTGTTCCAGGGCGTGGGCTGAAGATGAAGCTGAAGGAGTTGTCAAAACGTACGTCGTCAATCAACTTCATCATCCTGGCAAAATCTTCATCGGTTTCGCCGGGAAAGCCGACGATGAAATCGCTGCTCATGGCCAGGTCGGGACGGATGGCGCGCAATTTGCGCACCGTGCTTTTGTATTCCATGGCCGTGTAACCACGCTTCATGGCCATGAGGATGCGATCCGAGCCATGTTGCACAGGCAGGTGCAGGTGGTTGGCCAATTTGGGGATGCGCGCATAGGCCTCGATCAGGCGCGGCGTGAATTCGTTAGGGTGGCTGGTGGTAAAGCGCAGGCGCTCAATGCCCGGAATGTCGGCCACATATTCCAGCAGCAGGGCCAGGTCGGCCACTTCGCCCGTGTCGCCCATGGCGCCGCGGTAGGCGTTCACGTTTTGGCCCAGCAGGGTGATTTCTTTCACGCCCTGGTCGGCCAGGCCTGCCACTTCGACCAAAATGTCGTCAAACGGGCGGCTGATTTCTTCGCCGCGCGTGTAGGGCACCACGCAGTAGCTGCAGTATTTGCTGCAGCCTTCCATGATGGAGACGAAGGCACTGGCGCCTTCTACGCGGGCTGGGGGCAGGTGGTCGAATTTTTCGATTTCAGGAAAGCTGATGTCTACCTGCGGTCGGTTTTGCGCTGTGCGGGCGTGCAGCAGCTCGGGCAAGCGGTGCAGGGTTTGCGGGCCAAAGACGATGTCCACATAGGGCGCACGTTTGACGATCTCTTCGCCCTCCTGGCTGGCCACGCAGCCCCCCACGCCGATTTTCACGCCGCGCTCCTTGAGGTGCTTGACGCGGCCCAGGTCGGAGAACACCTTCTCCTGTGCCTTTTCGCGCACCGAGCAGGTGTTGAACAGAATCAGATCAGCCTCTTCGGGGTCTTGTGTGGTTTCGTAGCCTTCGGCGGCGCGCATCACGTCCACCATCTTGTCCGAGTCGTACTCGTTCATCTGGCAGCCAAAGGTTTTGATGTAGATTTTTTTGGACATGGATGGCTTTCGGGCGCCCAGGCGCCATGGGCGGCGCCACGGCGGCCCATGGGGCGCCGTGCCAGCCGCTGTGCTGTGCGGGTTTATTGGGCGCTGGCGCCCGTGTTGTAGTTGGTGCTGGGGGCCACGTCCGCACGCTTTTGCGCGGCTTCTTCGGTGCTGAGGATCCAGGCGGTGAGCAGCATGCCGGTGCTCTGCTCCATCAGGTAATTGACCGTGTGCTTTTGTCCCAGCGTCGTGTGCAGCATGACCAGGCTGTTTTGCGGAGTGAACAAGCGCATGCCCGGCGCCATGTGCACTGCATTGCCATTGATCTCGGCCGTGGTGGCCGAGGTGACGACCAGCACGCCACGCAGCGCTGCTTCAGGAAAGTTGCGCTGCCCGCCCAGGGTCAGGGGCGAGGTGTTTTGTGCCGCGGCTGGCAGGGCGGCCATGCCGATCATGGTACTCACGGCGGCAAAAGCCAAGGTACGGGCGATCTGGCGCAAGGTGGCAAAAGGGTGGGGCGTGCAGCGGGGCATGGTGTTTATCCAGGGGCTGAAAAGCCGTGATTTTACGGGGCAAGAAAAAAGCCGCCAGATCTTGCGATGCAGCGGCTTTTGAATTGTGGTGGTGGTACCGGGACTTGAACCTGGGACATCAGCATTATGAATGCTGCGCTCTAACCAACTGAGCTATACCACCGAAAGACCAAGATTATAGAACAAATTGGCGGGGTTTGATTTTGCGTATCAAGAATTTTGGAACGCCGCTTTGCGCTTGTTGACGAAGGCATCCATGCCTTCCTTTTGGTCGTTGGTGGCAAAGAGGGCATGGAACAGGCGGCGCTCGAACATCAGCCCATCGGACAGCGTGCCTTCGTAAGCACGGTTCACCGCTTCCTTGGCGGCCATGACGGCGATCTGCGAGAACTCGCTGATGATGAGGGCCGCGCCCAGGGCTTCTTCCATCAGCTTGTCCAGCGGCACCACGCGGCTGGCCAGGCCGGCGCGCTCGGCCTCCTGGGCGTCCATCATGCGGGCGGTCAGGCACAAGTCCATGGCTTTGGATTTGCCCACGGCGCGGGGCAGGCGCTGCGTGCCGCCGGCGCCGGGGATCACGCCCAGCTTGATTTCGGGCTGGCCGAATTTGGCGTTGTCGGCAGCGATGATGAAGTCGCACATCATGGCCAGTTCGCAGCCGCCGCCCAGGGCAAAGCCGCTCACGGCGGCGATCACGGGTTTGCGGATGGTGCGGATGGTTTCCCAGTTGCGCGTGATGAAGTCGCCCTTGTACGCATCGGCAAAGCTGTACTTGGCCATGGCGGTGATGTCAGCACCTGCGGCAAAGGCTTTTTCGCTGCCGGTGATGACCATGCAGCCGATTTTTTCGTCCGCATCAAAGGCCTTGAGGGCCTGGCCCAGTTCGTCCATGAGCTGGTCGTTGAGCGCATTGAGTTGCTTGGGGCGGTTGAGCTGGATGATGCCGACCTTGTCGGCCTCGGTGCGGACGGTGATGCATTCGTAGGTCATGGGGGTTCTCCGGGCTAGGGGCTGGACAAAGGCTGACTATAAGCGGCAAACCCCGCCGGGTGGGGTGTGCGTTCGCGCCATGGGGGTTTGCAGCAATGCAGAGCCAGGCCCTGGGCATGGCTGCAAAAGGGGTTTCAGGCCCCGTCCAGCCACGGCTTGGCGTGTGCGGCATCGGTCACGGCCAGGGTGATGGTGTCGGCCGCGCCGCCGCCTGGGGCTTGCAATGCCAGCGGCAGGCGCAGCAGGCGGCGGTCGCGCGACACCAGGGCGGTGACCTGCTGGGTTTGGCCCGCATACAAAGCCAGGTCGTCCAGGTGGGTGATGCGCCAGCCCTGGCCCTGCACTTCAATGCCCAGCCATTCGTCGTCTGGCGCCATGCCAGCCTGCTCTGCCAGCCCGCCGCGCAATACGGTTTTGATGGCCAAGCTGCCGTGTCCGTTGTCTTGCACGCGCAGGCCCAGGCGCTGGGCTGGCTGCGGGGTTTCACTCTGCAGGGCAATGCCATGGGCTTGCAGCAGTTCGGCCAGCGGCAGTTCGGCGTGTGAATGTACCCAGGCGGCCAATTCCTGCTCCCAGCTGCGCCCTGTCAGGTCGTGCAGAACGCCGAGCAGGGCGGCTTCGCCCATGGGGCCGCCCTGGCAGCGCTGCCACAGGGCGCGCATGGTGTCGTCCAGGGTGCTGCGGCCTTCACGGCGCAAGGCCAGATCCAGGCACAGGGCCACGAGCGCGCCCTTGGTGTAGTAGCTTACCGTGGTGTTGGGCGTGTGGGCGTCGGGGCGGTAGTAGCGTATCCAGGCGTCAAAACTGGCCTGGGCCACCGTTTGTACTTTGCGGCCCGGGGTTTGCAGCACCTGGTTGATGGTTTTGGTGAGCAGCTTGAGGTAGCTGGCGTGGTCGATGAGCCCGGCGCGGCGCAGCAGCAGGTCGTCGTAATAGCTGGTAAAGCCTTCAAAAAACCACAGGAGCTGGGTGTAGTTCTCTTGCGCGTAGTCGTAGCGGGCCAGTTCGGCGGGGCGCAGGCGCTTGACGTTCCAGGCGTGGAAGTATTCGTGGCTGATCAGGCCCAGCAGCGTGGTGTAGCCCTCGCTGGTTTTGGTTTCGCCCAGGCGCGGCAGGTCGCGCCGGCCGCAGATGAGGGCCGTGCTGTCGGCGTGCTCTAGTCCGCCAAAACCTTCGTTCACCACATTGAGCAAAAACAGGTAATTCTTGAAGGGCGGCTTGCCCTGGCCATGCCAGAAGCGGATGGCGGTTTCGCAAATCTTGCGCGCATCCTGTACCAAACGTTCGCCGTCGAACGGAGCGGGCGCCCCGGCCACCACGATGCGGTGCGCAACGCCGCAGGCCTTGAAGTGGGCGCTCCAGAACGGCCCCATTTCCACGGGGCAGTCCACCAGGTGGTCGTAGTTGCGTGCCCAGTACGTGCCGAAGCCATGGGTATCCGTTGCGTGGGCGGCCAAGGCTGTTGCGCAGTGCCACGGTGTGGTGCCAGCTATTTTCTTAGGAGCAACAACTTCCAGGCTGCACGGTGCATCTTCGTGGCCTTGCGCCTGCAGGCACAGGCTGGTGCCGTTGAAGAAACCCCGCGCTGCATCCAGCCATGCGGTGCGTACCGATGCGTCGTGCGCATGCACGGTGTAGCGCAATTCCAGAGGCTTGCCGCTTTGGCAGTCCACTGCCCAGCGGTGTTTGTCGAGTTGCTGCACCGTGCAGGTTTTGCGCCCCTGGCGGGCCTGCAGGCCTTGCAGGTGGCGGGCAAATTCGCGCACCAGGTAGCTGCCGGGTATCCATACCGGCAGGCTGAGCGCTTGGGGTGCCGAGGGCGCTGCAATGGTGAGCACCACCTCGTACAAATGCGTGCGCGGATCGGGGGCGCTGATGCGGTAGTGGATGCCCGCCGGGGAGGAAGGGGTGGCGCGTGGCATGGAGATCAGGACTTGGCGTCGCCGGCCTCGGCCAGGCGTTTTTCCACATCCTTGGCACCAATGGCCCCGGGCACGCGCGAGCCGTTGGTAAAGATCAGCGTGGGTGTCCCGGTGATTTTGTGCTTGCGGCCAAAGGCCAGATTGCGCTGCAGTGCTGCGGTGTCGCAGGTGGCGGCTGCAGGGATTTTGTCGCGTACCATCAAGTCCTGCCATGCGGCCACGCGGTCGGCCGCGCACCAGATGTTGCGCGATTTTTCGGCCGAATCCGGGCTCAGGATGGGGTAGAGGAACAGGTAGATGGTGACGTTGTCCACGTTCTGCAGGTCGCGCTCAAAGCGCTTGCAGTAACCGCAGTTGGGATCTTCGAATACCGCCAGTTTGCGCTTGCCGTCGCCGCGCACGATGGTGAATGCGTCCTTGATGGGCAGGGCCGAAAAATCCACGGCCGTCAATTTATTGATGCGGTCTTCGGTCAGGTTGCGGCGGGCGCGGGTGTCAAACAGTTCGCCCTGGATCAGGTAGTTGCCCTTGGCGTCGGTGTAAAACAAGTCAGTGCCCACGCGCACTTCAAACAGGCCGGGCATGGCCGTGGGCTGGATGTCGTCGATTTTTTCCAGCTGCGGAATGCGTTCGGCCAGGGTCTTGCGCAAGGCGGCGTCTTGGGCGAAGGCGGGCAGGCCCAGGGCCAGGGTGGCGGCAACCAGGAGATGGATCAGTGTTTGCATGGGGGCAGGGGATGGATGAAACAAAAAAGTGTTTGGTTGGAGCGCGAAAGCCTCAGCGCGTTCCCATGGCCTGGCGGGCCATCCAGAGCTTGAGCGGGCCGCTGCGGTCGAAACCCAGCATGCCTTGGTTGCGCAGCCATTGCCAAGACCCTTGGGGCAGGGAGAAAAGCCGCTGCAGGCTGTCCGTGGCAAGGCCCATGGGGAGCAAGGCTGCCTTGCGCTGGCGTTCGTAGCGGCGCAGCAGGCGCAAATCGGCCACGCTGCGCCAGGCCTCGCGCGCGCCCAATACCTGGGCCAGGGCCTGCACATCGCCCAGCCCCAGGTTCAGGCCTTGGCCGGTCAGGGGGTGCACGTTGTGGGCGGCATCGCCCGCCAAGGCCCAACTGCGGGGGGCGGTGTGGCTGGCAGAAAGTGGCCCGCACCAGTGCTGCGCACGCGCTTGCTGCAGCGGCCAGGCCACACGGGCACCTTCGGTCTGCAAGGCGCCCAGGGCGCTGTGGCTGGCCTCTTGCAAGCGCAGGGCAAAAGCGGCGTCGTCCAGTGCCAATACCGCCTGGGCCTCTTGGGGGTGCAGAGACCACACCACGGCCACCTGCCGGCCCTCGGCGCCGCCCAGGGGCAAAAAGGCCAGGATGCTGCCATCGGAGGCAAACCACTGGTGTGCGACACCGCCGTGGGGGCGTTCGCACACCAGGCGCGCCGCCACCGCGTGGTGCGGGTAGGGCGTGACATCAAAAGACACGCCAAATTCTTCGCGGGTGCGGCTGGCACGGCCCTCACACACCACGGTCAAGGGTGCGCTCACGGGTTCGGGCACGACCTCGATCTGGGGTTGAAACCGCACGGCATCGTGCAGACGCGATTCCAGTGCTGGCACGTCTACGATCCAGGCCAGCGCCTCGGTGCCTTGCTCGGTTGCATTGAAGGCAATCTCGCCACCTTGATCGCCTGCCACGCGCATGTGCTGCACGGGGGTGGCGTGCTGTGCGTCGGGCCAACACCGCAGGCCCTCCAGCAGGTTGCGCGAAGTCTGGTTCAGGGCGTAAGCCCGCACGTCAGGGGCGGCTGCGGTGGGCGTTGGCGGGGCCACCAGAGCCACGGAAAGCCGCTCACGGGCCAGCAGTAAAGCCAACGAGCGGCCCACCACGCCCGCCCCGCGGATGCAGATGTCAAAGGATTGCGCCATGCGCGCAATTGTAGGAGCCCAGCCGGGGGTGATGCGGGGGCCGTAAAATTGACAGCTTTTCCAGCGAATTACCAGAAAGCTTTGCCATGAGTCTGAAATGCGGCATCGTCGGCCTGCCCAACGTCGGCAAGTCCACCCTTTTTAACGCCCTGACCAAAGCCGGCATTGCCGCCGAAAACTACCCGTTTTGCACCATTGAGCCCAATACGGGTGTGGTCGAGGTGCCCGACCCACGCCTGCAGCAACTGGCTGACATCATCGAGCCCGAGCGCATCGTCCCGGCCATCGTCGAGTTTGTGGATATTGCGGGTCTGGTGGCCGGCGCCAGCAAAGGCGAGGGCCTGGGTAACCAGTTCCTGGCGCATATCCGCGAGACGGATGCCATCGTCAATGTGGTGCGCTGCTTTGAAGATCCCAACGTGATCCACGTCGCGGGCCGGGTCGATCCCATTGCCGACATCGAAGTCATCCAGACCGAACTGTGCCTGGCCGATCTGGGGACGGTGGATAAAAGCCTGCAACGCTACACCAAGGCCGCCAAAAGCGGCAACGACAAAGAGGCAGCCAAGCTGGTGCAGGTACTCACCCGCGTGCAGGCTTCGCTCAATGAAGGCCAGCCCGTGCGGGCCCTGGAGTTCAGCGACGAAGAGCGCGCCTTGCTCAAGCCTTTGTGCCTGATTACGGCCAAGTCGGCCATGTTCGTGGGCAATGTGGCCGAGGACGGTTTTGAGAACAACCCTTTGCTCGACAAACTGCGCGACTACGCCGCCGCACAAAACGCCCCGGTGGTGGCCATTTGCGCCAAGATCGAGGCCGAGCTGGCCGAAATGGACGACGCCGACCGCCTCGAATTCTTGAAAGAACTGGGCCAGGAAGAACCGGGCCTTAATCGCCTGATCCGTGCCGGTTTTGGCCTGCTGGGCCTGCAAACCTACTTTACCGCCGGGGTGAAAGAGGTGCGCGCCTGGACCATCCACAAAGGTGATACCGCGCCCCAGGCGGCGGGCGTCATCCACGGTGACTTCGAGCGTGGCTTCATCCGCGCCCAGACCATTGCTTTTGATGATTTCATCCAATACAAAGGCGAGCAGGGCGCCAAAGATGCCGGCAAGATGCGCGCTGAAGGGAAGGAGTACATCGTCAAGGACGGGGATGTGATGAATTTCTTGTTCAACGTCTGAGTGCTCTTGTGATGTTTCGCATCTATTCATTTTGTTTCAATGTAGTTCATAAAAACATTTGAAATCAATGAATTGGATGCAATTTGACGGCGCTTCATGTTTCAGCATGTTGCGCCGTTTTTCATTTCTTTCCAAGCAAAAATTGGGTACGCCTGTGGGTATGGTTCTTGACGGGCTCTCGGTTTGGTGGGTATGGTTCAGCCCATGCTTACCGACATGCGCTGCCGCACCGCCAAACCCCGCGAACGGCTCTACCGACTGAACGACCGCGACGGCCTCTATCTGGAGGTCAAGCCCAATGGCGTCAAAGCCTTCCGCTACCGCTTCAAGCTGGGCGGCAAGGAGTCGATGATGGGCTTGGGCGAGTACCCCGTCACCCCCTTGTCCGAGGCGCGTGAGAAAGCCCAGGCTGCACGCAAGCTCGTCAAGGACGGTATCAACCCTGTCCAGCAAAAGCAGCTTGACAAGGTGCGCCAGGAGCTGGATCGCCGCAACACCCTGGAGTTGATTGCAGCGGAATGGCTGGCAACCAAGGACTGGGAAGACATCACGAAAAAGCGGCGGCTGGACATGTTGCGTCGGGTGGTGTTTCCGATGCTGGGGAAGCTGCCGGTGCGTGACATCACCGCGCATCAGGTGCTTGCCATCCTGCAAGCCACGCACATACGCGCTCCCACGGTGGCCGCTGAGGCCAAGCGCACGCTGTCAAGCATCTTTCAATTCGCGGTCGCCACCTTGCGCGCCGATATTGATCCAGTCTGGCCGGTGCGCAATGCTCTTCCCAAAAACAAGACGCAGCACAAAACCGCGTTGAGCAAGGAACAGGTCGGCAAGCTGCTGCGCGAGATCGGTGAACACCGGGGTAACTTCATGACGGTGCAGGCCTTCCGCCTGCTCTGGTACACGCTGCTGCGTGCCAATGAGGTTGCTGCGGCTGAATGGTCGGAAATTGACCTGGAGAAGCGGGTGTGGACGATCCCCGCTGAACGCATGAAGGCGCGGCGGCCCCATTCGATCTATCTGACAGATCAGGCCTTGGAAATTTTCACAGGGATGCAGCCACAAACCGGGAAGTACAAATACGTCTTCACGGGCAGGGACTCCAAGCAGAAGCCGCTCGCAATCGCCACCTTCCGGCAACTGCTTTACAAGAACGGCTGGGCTGGGACTTATTCCCCGCACGGGACAAGAACGACGGGGTCAACCATGTTGCATGAGATGGGGCATCGTAGCGAGTTGATCGAGGCACAGCTTGCGCATATTGATCAGAACCAAGTTCGGCGAACGTACAACCACACTGATTATTTTTCGGAGAGAGCGAAGATGATGCAGGAGTGGTGTGATTTTATTGATGAAATATCCAAAGATGGGGTTGATTATGTCAGTTGATTCTAGCTTGGCCCGGATTGGCTTCGGTGATATTTATGCCGATCTAGATCAACTGCGAGATAGTGCCAGTTTTGGTGTGGCAAACCAAAATCATAAAAATTGTGAAAAAATTGCTGACGATATTTGTTCACTGGCAGTGAGCTATAGATTGAAAATATTCGACACCATCAGATCAAATAAAAATATCAATCATCCGGCCAAAGATGTAATCAATGCGCTGGGTGCCCTGGCATCCAAAATTGATAAATTTAAAGAGCGAAATGAGTGGAGGTATGATTGCTTTGAAAATCCGCACAGTCCACTGGATAAATTTATCTTTTCCTGCTGTGGGGATGGCAGCATCCTAAACTCAGCCGAACTATCAAATATAAGAAAAAACCTTGAGTTAGCCTTTTTAAAAGAAAATGAATATGACGATGAGTTGTTTAAAAAATTTGCAAGGACGACCTTTGTAAATTTGCTTCGCGATCTGCTGAGGTTGACGCATAAAAACAAATTGAAAATTCAATTTTCAAACGATTTCGATGCGATTGATAAGAGCAGTCTATTTTTTGTTTTCCTGAGAGTATTCAAATTTTGCGAATACGAACTTGACGGGGGTGAATTTATCTGGCTGCCTTGGGTTCGTGAAAAATCCTCTTGTAAGTCATTGGAAAGATTATTATTGAATAGGCTTGATGCACTTAGAAATAATCAAAAAAAACCAGGAAAGCCAATAGCGACGCCATTTTGCCTCGATGTCAATTCTGTGGAGCCAGAGGCATATGAGATCATTGACATTGAAGGAACCAGGGTGGATGGTGATTTGTTTTTTGCGGACGGATATGGCGGCTATGAATTTCCTGTCATCAAGGGTAAATTACCGAATTTTTCAAAATGAAATAATTTCTCATTATCATAAATTTCGAGTTTTTACCAGGAGGCAGCGAAAAATAGCTTGCCTCCTGGCTTTCTGCAAATCTAATTCGCACACTGTGCCGCATGAATACAGAACATTTCATGCCAGTTCAGTTGATCACCTTTCCGGAGGCTTGTCAGTTACTGCGTTTCAGCCGGACAACGCTGTGGCGAAGAATCCAAACTGACCCGTCCTTTCCTCGCCCGATTCAGGTCGGCGCAAGAAGCCCACGCTTATCTCTGCAAGAAATTGAGAGGTATTTGACGCTGTCAAGAGATAGGGGCATAGCAGAGGGTTAAATCTGTGAGCGCGGTAAAGTGGCCGGCGCCCAGCCTGTGTGTGACCGAGCAAGCTCTTGGCGATGAGCAGAGATTGAGAGAGATGCAGGAGAGCACTGCAAAGGCTGCAGCCTCTGTGTCAGGTGAAATCAATCCGTGCTTCAACCCGTCCAATACGCTAGATTCTGCACTGGCGCGACTTCATCATAAGACTGCGGAAATATCAAGACAGGCAGAGAAAAATAGAGCAGAAACGCCTCAGCAACTCTTTTTGCCAGGCTTTGACATTGGGGCCTTTCCAAACCATCTCAACCGCTCTAGCCTCATCGCACCAATAGCACGCGCGAAGCGCAAGTTTCATCGAAAAGCCGTGATGGTCACGCGTCGGGATTGCGTTCTGGAATACACCGGAGAACAATTGGATGAGGCAGATGGCGACCTCATTATGGCGCTGATTGCATTCGCTCAACCGTTCCCGCTGGGGACTCCCGTGCTGCTCAATTGCAAGGAGCTACTGCGAAAGATAAAGTCTGGCGGTATCGGCAAAACGCAATATGACTGGCTTTACGAGAGCATGAGGCGACTGCGCGCAGGCGTATTGTTTCTTGAGGCACGCAGGCCTGATGGCTCAACTCGCTATGCCGTGGGAAAGATGGAATCCTTCAACTTCCTCAAGGATCTGAGCTACGACGGCGATAGCAAAACATACACGTACATCCTCGATCCCAGATGGGTGGTGTTGTTTGGGAATCGTGAATACAGCCTTATGGACTGGGACAAACGGATGCAGGTGAGGCGCAACCAGGACATGGCCAAGGCCTTGCAGCGACTGTTGGCAACCTCTTCCGACTTGGTGCAGCGCTACGCGTTGGACTGGCTCAAGGGCAAGATGGAGTATGGCGGTCGCATGCGCGACTTCCGAGATGCGGTCGGCGTTGCCTGCGTAGAGCTGAAGCGGGTGGGCATTATTAGCTGCCACCGCCTCGAAGACAGTACCAAAGGCAAACCTCAGCTGATCCTGCAAATCTAGCCAGTGGCATAGCGTCGCGCTTCGGTGGCATAGCGTCGCGGTTTAGTGGCATTGCGTCGCGCTTTGGTGGCATAGCGTCGCGCGCCGCATCTATAACATATTGATTTAAAAGAAGAATTCGACATTTTTTTGCCCTCTACCTTCTTTCTACCTTCTTTCTACCAGTAGCCAGCTGTGGATAACTGCGGAAAGTACACATGAACAGCCCAAGTGACTCGCTCAATGTCAGGAGGGATGTAGTCGGGCAACCCCTGTCATCCAATAGATCGCGAAAACGGGCGGAACCGGGTGAAGAGACGTCGATCACGCGCATGGCGATACCGTAGCGATCCGCAAACAGTCCATGCAAGACGACAGCAGCCAATCCTCCAGCAGTCGTCTAACTCAATCACTGGCCCCCAACCGCAACCCCCGCTCCAGCATCTGCACCACAGCCAGGTTGATCACCGCAGCACGGCTCTGTCCCAGCTGCCCAGCGAGCTCATCAACCCGCTCCAGTAAGGGCTCTGCGATGGTGAGTGTGATTTGCACTTTGCGCCCCTTGCGCACCCTGCGTAGTGCCGGGGGTGTATCTACGCCAGCATCCGGCGCACCGGCAATAAAAGCGTCAGCCGCTTCGGAGGCGGCAGCACCCGTAGTTTTGGTTGGTTTTCTTGTAATGGCCATACAGCAATCAAAGATTGAAATGCAATGTTTTTAATATTAAAAGAATGCGTCCAGCAGTGAATTCAGCTCTGCGATCGCCTTATCGTCTCTGGGCTTGGCCTCCAGCACGCACAGGCCAGCGCCTGCTGCGTTGGCAAAGGCCTTGCGGCGGCGCAGTGGGGTCGGCAGGTACTCAAACTGCGGCACTTCGGCCACGGCAGCTGCCGCTTCGGCGTTGTCGCTGGAATGCTCGCCAGGGTCGGCGCAGTTGAGTACGGCAAAGGCACGCAGGCCGTCGCGCACGCTGCGCGCCTCATCAACCAGGGCTGCGATGTCACTCAGCGCCCATACGTCATAGCTACGTGGCTGGAATGGCACCAGCAGAACGTCTGACAAGACCAGTGCCGCACGCAGGGCGGTTGAGTCTCGTCCTCCAGCGTCAATCACCACGTCATCAAATTTGGCGGCCTGCTGCTGCACCTGGGCGCGCAAGGTGGGCCCGTCCGGGTAGGTAGCGCAGGCGATGCCTGGCGCGTGCCCCGCTGCCGCGCGAATGCTGATGGCTGTTTGGGCTGTGCCCTGGCGGTCGCCATCAATCAGCCACACGTCACGCCCTGCAAGGGCTCGGGCGATGGCCAGGTTCACGGCCAGTGTCGTCTTGCCTACCCCGCCTTTGGTGTTCCCAATGGTGATGATCATGTGTATTACAACTGATTTTAATATTAAATTGAGTTGTAATTGTATTGTTTAAAGTGAATTCAATCCATAGTCGATTGGATGTGCGAAGGCTCGTGGCCGCGCTGTTCACGGCAGGTTTCGCGCTCTACGACTTGCATCCAAGGCGAAGGCAGGGGGCTCGGTATCGGCTCTACGCGCCGCCTGATTGCTGAGACGGGCATGGCTCTACCTGAATTCCATTTCACGTTACCTGTGCCACACTGATAAGATTCAGTTTTCACTACTTCCGCCAGGACAACCGGGATGAAACGTTGCGTCGTCGGTATTCGCCGACCCGAAACACCCAAACCTGTCGCCACTGGTCGCGACGAGCCAACGGTGTGGTTTCCGTCCATGCCCACGCTGGCGGCGGTGCTGTCCGAGGACAACCGGGCACTACTGCGACTCATCCACGACCAGCGCCCACCATCTCTGACGGCGTTGGCCGAACTCACTGGGCGGCAGGTACCCAACCTATCGCGCACGCTCAGGATGATGGAGAGCTACGGTTTGGTGGCACTGAAAAAAAGCGCGCGCGAAATTGCGCCGGTGGCGCTCGCCACCAGTTTCAAAATCTTGATTGATTGACTGAGGGAGAGATGACGATGCGAGACGGTGTGATGACCGAAGCTGACACCTGTCGCGAATTCGTCACGCCCAAGTTGGTTGAGGCGGGTTGGGCCAATGCCCCCTGCGCCATCGGCGAGCAGCGCAGCTTCACCAACGGCCGCATCATCGTCGCGGGCGGCAAGGTGCGGCGCGGCCAGCAAAAGCGGGCCGACTACTTGCTGTACTACCGTCGCGACTATCCGCTGGCCGTGGTGGAAGCCAAAGAGATCGGATTGCCCGCTGAAACCGGCGTGCAACAGGCCCGCGAGTACGCTGAAATCCTTGGCCTCAAGTTCGCCTACGCCACCAACGGCCACCGCATCATCGAGATCGACTACACCACCGGCACCGAGCAGGAGGTCGATCGTTACGCCACACCCGATGAGCTGTTCGCCCGCCTGACCAGTGCAGCACACCTGCCGCAGGATGGGGCAAAGCACCTGCTGGAGCCCTTCAATCTGACCTCCGGCAAGGTGCCGCGTTACTACCAGCAAATTGCCATCCAGCGCGTGATCGAGGCGATTCTGATGGGCCAGAAACGCATCCTCGCCACGCTGGCCACCGGCACGGGCAAGACCAATGTGGCCTTCCAGGTTTGCTGGAAGCTGTGGAACAGCAAATGGAACCGCACGGGTGAATACCGCCGCCCCAAAATCCTGTTCCTCGCGGATCGCAACATCCTGGTCGATGACCCCATGGCCAAGATGTTCGCGCCCTTCGGCGATGCCCGGCACAAGATCAGTGGCGGCGACACCAGCCAAAGCCGGGACATGTATTTCGGCATCTATCAGGCGCTTGCGACCACCACCGCCGACGTGTTCCGCCAATACCGCCCGGATTTTTTCGACCTCATCATCATCGACGAGTGCCATCGCGGCTCCAGCCGCGATGAAAGCGCGTGGCGCGCGGTGCTCGACTATTTCTCGCCCGCCGTGCAGTTCGGCATGACGGCCACCCCGCTGCGCGAAGAATCGCGCGACAGCTACGAATACTTCGGCAACCCCGTCTATACCTACAGCCTGCGTCAGGGCATAGAGGACGGCTTTCTTGCACCCTACCGCGTGCACCGCGTCATCACCACCGTGGACGCAGCGGGCTGGCGGCCCAGCAAGGACGAGCTCGACCGCTTTGGCCGCAAGGTGCCCGACGACGAATACCAGACCAAGGACTTCGAGCGCGTCGTTGCATTGCGTGCCCGCACCCGGGCCATGGCCCGCCACCTGACCGATCTGCTCAAAGGCACCGATCGCTTCGCCAAGACGCTGGTGTTCTGCGTCGATCAGGAACACGCCGCCGAGATGCGGCAGGAGCTCATTAACCTCAACAGCGATCTGGTGCAGCAGTATCCCAATTACGTCTGCCGCGTCACCGCCGACGAGGGCGACATCGGCCTCGCGCACCTGGCCGATTTTCAGGACGTGGACAAGACCACGCCCGTCATCCTCACCACCTCGCAGTTGCTGACTACCGGCGTCGATGCCGAGATGGTCAAAAACGTGGTGCTGGCTCGCGTGGTGGGCTCGCGTTCAGAGTTCAAGCAGATCATCGGGCGCGGCACCCGGCTCAAGGTGGACTACGG
>CAZRFF010000002.1:0-25896 GCA_964599265.1 uncultured Simplicispira sp.
AGCACAACGACCTGGAGAACGTGGGCTACACCGCGCGCCACCACACCTTCTTCGAAATGCTGGGCAACTGGAGCTTTGGCGACTACTTCAAGCGCGAATCGCTCAAGTGGGCCTGGGAGCTGCTGACCGAGGTCTACAAGCTGCCGGCAGAAAAATTGCTCGCCACCGTCTACGCCGAGGATGACGAAGCCTATGACATCTGGACCAAGGAAATCGGCCTGCCGCCCGAGCGCGTGATCCGCATTGGCGACAACAAGGGCGCGCGCTACAAGAGCGACAACTTCTGGATGATGGCCGACACCGGCCCCTGCGGCCCCTGCTCGGAAATCTTTTTCGACCACGGCGCGCACATCCCCGGCGGCCCCCCGGGCAGTCCCGATGAAGACGGCGACCGCTTCATCGAAATCTGGAACAACGTGTTCATGCAGTTCGAAATGCACGAGGACGGCTCGGTCACGCCGCTGCCCGCGCCCTGCGTCGATACTGGCATGGGCCTGGAGCGCCTTGCCGCCATCCTGCAGCACGTGCACAGCAACTACGAGATCGACCTGTTCGACGCCCTCATCAAGGCCGCCGCACAAGAGACGCACACCAGCGACCTGGCCAACCCGTCCCTCAAGGTGATTGCCGACCACATCCGCGCCACGGCGTTTTTGGTCAGCGACGGCGTCATCCCCAGCAACGAAGGGCGCGGCTACGTGCAGCGGCGCATCGTGCGCCGCGCCATTCGCCACGGCTACAAGCTGGGGCAAAAGACGCCGTTCTTCCACAAACTGGTTGCGCCCCTGGTGGCGCAGATGGGCGCGGCCTACCCGCGCCTGGCCGAGCAGCAAGCGCGCATCACCGAAGTGCTCAAGGTGGAAGAAGAGCGCTTCTTCGAGACCCTGGCCAACGGCATGGATATTCTGGACAGCGCCCTGGCGGGCGATGCCAAGCTGCTGCCCGGCGACGTCGCCTTCAAGCTGCACGATACCTACGGTTTTCCGCTGGACTTGACCTGCGACGTCTGCCGCGAGCGCAACGTGGCCGTGGACGAGGCCGGCTTTAACGCCGCCATGCAGCACCAAAAAGACCAGGCGCGTGCCGCCGGCAAATTCAAAATGGACAAGGCGCTGGACTACCAGGGCGCGGGCAATGAATTCACCGGCTACGAGCATTTGGCCGAAGCCGCAAAAATCGTAGCGCTTTACGCTGATGGCGTAAGCGTTGCCGCCCTCAAAGCCGGTCAAAACGGCGTGGTGGTACTCGACCGCACGCCGTTCTACGCCGAAAGCGGCGGCCAGGTGGGCGACCAGGGCGCCATCGCCGCCGGCAGCGCCCGTTTTGCCGTGCAGGACACGCAAAAAATCAAAGCCGACGTATTCGGCCACCATGGCCTGCTGGCCGAGGGCACGCTCAACGTGGGTGATGCCGTGCAGGCCCAGGTCGATACCGCCTTGCGCGCCGCCACCGTGCGCAACCACAGCGCCACCCACCTCATGCACAAGGCACTGCGCGAGGTGCTGGGCAGCCATGTGCAGCAAAAGGGCAGCCTGGTCAACGCCGAACGCACACGCTTTGACTTCACGCACAACGCGCCCGTCACGGACGCGCAGATCCGCGAGATCGAGCGCCTGGTGAACCAGGAAATCCTCGCCAACCCCGCCACGCAAGCGCGCGTGATGGACATCGAGAGCGCGCAAAAAACCGGCGCCATGATGCTGTTTGGCGAAAAATACGGCGAAACCGTGCGCGTGCTCGACATCGGCACCAGCCGCGAACTGTGCGGCGGCACGCACGTGGCGCGCACCGGCGACATCGGCCTGTTCAAGCTCGTGGCCGAGAGCGGCGTGGCCGCTGGCATCCGCCGTGTCGAAGCCGTCACCGGCACCAATGCCCTGGCCTACCTGCAAAGCCTGGAAGACACCGTGACCCAGGCCGCAGGCCAGCTCAAGGCCCCGGTGGCCGAGCTGGGCGCGCGCATTGGCGGCACGCTGGAACACATCAAGGTGCTGGAAAAGGAAATCGCCCAGCTCAAGGGCAAGCTGGCATCGAGCCAGGGCGACGAACTGGCCACCCAGGCCGTGGATGTGAAGGGCCTGAAGGTGTTGGCCGCCAAGCTCGACGGCGCCGACGCCAAAACCCTGCGTGACACATTGGACAAGCTCAAGGACAAGCTCGGCAGCGCTGCCATCGTGCTCGCAACCGTGGAGGGCGACAAGGTGCAGCTCGCCGCTGGCGTGACCAAGGACGCCATTGCCAAGGTCAAGGCCGGCGAGCTGGTCAACTTTGTGGCCCAGCAGGTGGGCGGCAAGGGCGGCGGCAAGCCCGACATGGCCATGGCCGGCGGCACCAACCCGGCGGCGCTGGCGCAGGCCCTTGCGGGCGTGCAAGCCTGGGTGGCCGAGCGCGCATAATGCATTTGCGGCAATCGCATCTGCGGTTGCCATCAACAACAAGGGGCTGCATACCAATGCAGCCCCTTGTTGTTTTGTTGGATTCTAAGAAGAGATCAGAAAAGTTCGACGTCGTCGTTACTGACCTGCTTGGATTGCAGCAGGCCGGCGGCTACCAGGTCTTCGTAGTAGCGCACCTGGTTGCGGCCGTTTTCTTTGGCAAAGTACAGCGCCTGGTCGGCCCGGCCCAGGGTTTCGACGGGTGACCCCGTTTCGGCATCGACGAAACCCACGCTGACCGTGACCTGGCCGACCTGAGGGAAGTAATGGTCTTCGACGTTTTTGCGAAAGCGGTTGAATACCTTGTGCGCTCTGGCCAGGCTGGTGGAGCGCAGCAGCACCACGAACTCCTCACCACCAAACCGGAAGATGCGATCGTGGCTGCGGAAGGACGAGCGCAGAATATTGGCCAGCAATATCAAAACCTCGTCGCCATACAGGTGGCCAAAGCGGTCATTGACCTGTTTGAAGTGGTCGATGTCTATCACCGCCAGCCATTGGCGTTGTGGGCCCTCGCTGGATTCTTCGCCGCCAGGTGAAAGCTCCTGCGCGACCGGTCTCGATGGGTCGGGGATCGCCTCCCGGGAAAATTGTTCGTCAAAGGTCTTGCGGTTGAGCAACCCCGTCAAAGCGTCGCGTTCGCTGTAGTCCAGCAGGCTTTGGTAATTGCGAAACACCTGGAAAACATGGGTGACCGTGCCGATTTTCTGCGCCGAGAAGGGGCGCGACTGGATCACCTCCAGGCAGGTGTTGACCTTGTCGTTCATCCACACTGGCAGCCACAAGGCGTGCCGCCCTTTGCCCAGTTGGGTGGTGGCGGTTTCGCTTTTGGTTTTCAGGCACTCGTCCAGGGCGGGCAGTTCGGTGATGGGGCGGCGCTGGGGGTCGGAACTGGCTTCCATGCTTGCATTCATCCATTTCCCGTTGGCATTGAGCCAGGTGCGTGGGCGGTAGTAAAGCTGGTCGCCTTGGTAAAAAATTTCGAGTGAACGCACTTGCACCATGCCAGCAATGGTTTGCAAAGTGGTGAGCACGGAAACTTCCAGCCGCAAGTGGTCGCGGTGTCCGGTCATTTCCACCAGGTTTTGCAAAATGGGCTTCATGGGCAGTGTTCCTGTTTGGTCATTCGCGGCGTTGAAACACCAGATCCCACACCCCATGGCCCAGCCTCAGGCCACGGTTTTCAAATTTGGTCAGGGGGCGGTAGTCGGGTTTGCCGGCGTAGGCCTGGGCCGTATTGGCCAGCAGGGGTTCTGCGCCCAGCACTTGCAGCATTTGTTCGGCGTAGGGCTGCCAGTCGGTGGCGCAGTGGATGTAGCCCCCTGATTGCAGGCGGGCAGTCAGGCGGGCCACCAGATCGGGCTGGATCAAGCGGCGCTTGTGGTGGCGTTTTTTGTGCCAGGGATCGGGGAAAAAAATGTGTACGCCTGCCAGGGTGGCGGGGGGCAGCATGTGGTCAATGACCTCGACCGCGTCGTGCTGCAGGATGCGGATGTTGGTGAGGTTTTGCTCACCAATGCGCTTTAGCAGTGCGCCCACGCCGGGTTCGTGCACTTCGCAGCACAAAAAATTGTCGCTGGGGCGCACGTTGGCAATGTGCGCCGTGGCTTCGCCCATGCCAAAGCCGATTTCAAGCACCAGGGGCGCCGTGCGGCCAAAAGCTGCGGCGGCGTCCAGCGGGGCGGGGGTGTAGGGCAGGATGAAGCGCTCACCCAGTTCGGCAAAGGCCTTGGCCTGGCCGGTGGTGGTGCGGCCTGCGCGGCGCACGAAACTCTTGATGGCCTTGGGGTAGGCCACACCTTCAGGGGCGCCGGCAGGTGCGCTGTCTGGCGCAACGTGCTGCGAGGGGGCAGTGGGCATGGTGAGGGTCACGGTGCCCCATTGTAGAGTTTTGCCCAGGCTTGCACCCAAATTGGTAGCGCCTCGCCCAACGTGGTGTTGTGCAGCTGCACCAAAGTGGGGAGCCCGAGTACGGTGGCCGCGGCCTGCAGGGCCAGAAGGGGATGGTTGACATCCACTGGCGGAGCACCGTGCTGTTTGGAGAGTTTTTCGCCATCGGCGCTCCGCACCAGGGGGGAGTGCGGGTACGTTGGCGTGGGATGGCCCAGTGCGTTTTGCAGCAGCATTTGGCGCGGCGTGTTGTCGGCCAGGTCTTCGCCGCGCACGATATGCGTCACGCCCTGGGCGGCATCGTCCACCACCACGGCGAGCTGGTAGGCAAACAGCCCATCGGCGCGGCGCAGCACAAAATCGCCCACGCTGCCGACCACATCCTGTTGCTGTGCGCCCAGGCGCCTGTCGTGCCAGTGCAAAATTTGATTTGCTACGAAAAATGGAGCGATTTGCGCTTGACCAATGGGCGTTACAGCTATTTTTTTTAGAAAATAGTCGGTGCCAAAACGCCAGGTACGGGCAGGGCGCCCTTGCAGACCTTGGCGGCAGGTGCCGGGGTAGGGCCGCGCCACATGCCTGTGGTGGGGGGTGCCGGCGGCGGCATGGGCTAGTTCTATGTCTTTGCGGGTGCAGGCGCAGGGGTAGGCCAGACCCTGGGCCACCAAATGGTCCAGCGCCTCTTGGTACAGCGCGCTGCGCTGGGATTGCCACAGCGGCGCTTCGTCGGGCAGCAGGCCGCAGGCGGCCAGTTGCGCCAGGATGCGTTCGGTAGCGCCGCTTTGGCAGCGCGGCAAGTCCACATCTTCGATGCGCACCAGCCAGCGCCCGCCGTGGGCGCGGGCATCAAGCCAACTGGCCAGCGCCGCCACCAGAGAGCCCGCGTGCAGCGGCCCGGTGGGGGAGGGGGCGAAGCGGCCGGTGTAGGGGGCGCTCATGCCAGGGCGAGAGCCAGCTCCAGTCCCGAGACAAAAGCGTCTTCCACGCGGTGGCCCAGGCACCAGTCGCCGCACACGCCCAGGCTGGCATTGGCGTCCCACGCATGGCTTTGGCCCAGGGGCTGAAGGGTGCGTGCCTGGCGCCAGCCCACCACGTCAGACCAGGCAGGCTGGGCGTGGATGCCGGTGACTTCGGCAAAGGCTTTCTGGAGCTTGGCACGCACGCGCTCGGGGCTGTCTTGCTGGTGTTCGGCAGACCAGGCAGGGCTGGCCTGTACGGTCCAGCGTTCGATCTGGCTGCGTCCGGGTTTGGACGATTCACGCGCCAGCCAGGCGATGCGGTGGTGCGTGCTGCGGGCGGCGTTCCACTGCGGGCCCAGGGTGGTCAGGCCGGGTTGCACGGCCTGGGGGAAGGCGAGCATCAGCGTCCAGCAAGGCGCCATGTGGACGGCTTGCAGCGTTTGGGCCAGCGCGCTGGCTTCGGGCTGTGTGGCCAACAAGGCTTGGGCCTGCGCTGCAGGCATGGCCAGCAGTACGGCATCGAAACCGGCACAGATTTTCTGGGCGCCGCCATCGGCCGCCGTGCGCAGGGCCCATTGCGCGGGGTTGAGCCGATCACGCTCCAGTGCGGTGACCTGGACACTGGAATGCACCGCCTGCCCCAGCGGTTCTGCCCAGGTGTGCAGCAGGCTGGCCATGCTGGGCTGGGCCACCCAATGCGCCTCGCGAGGCACGGGGCCCGCGGCCACCACCCGGCCTGCGGCATCGAGCACGCGCACGGAATTGGCGCTCCAGGGGCGGCACACGGTGGGCACGGTTTCCAGCGCAAGGGCAAAACGCGCATCGCGCACGGTGAAGTACTGGGCCCCTACGTCAAAGCCGCCAAAAGGCGTTTCATGCGTGGCCATGCGGCCGCCCACCTGGGGGCTTTGTTCGAACAACTCCACATGGTGCCCTGCTTGCTGCAGGGTGCGTGCGCAGGCAATACCGGCCATGCCTGCCCCCACCACGGCAATCCGTTGGCGCGGTGGGACTTGGGGGCGTTTGGGAGGGGTTGGGCGGCGGGTGGGCATAAAGGGGCTTTCTGTGTGCGGGTGGCGATGGGTCAACTCTACACGGCTGGCAGGTGCTTGCGCATCAAAAATGGTGGTGGTTTTCCAGCAGAGCGCTGCGGGTGACCGGGCTTTGCAATTGCCCAAGCCACCACTGCAAGGCCCGGCCAGGGGCCACGAACCCCGGGCCGCCCCAGGCGTAGTGCATGCGGATGGTGCGCTCCGGGCGGGCCACCTTGCGCACGACCAAATGCCCGGCCTCTACATAGGGGCGCACCATGGGTTCGGGTAAAAAACCGCTGCCCAGGCCACGCAACTGGGCCTGCACCTTGGCCTGCATGGTGGCCACGGTGAGCACATCCTGCCCGCCCAAAAGGCCCATGGTCATGGCGCCGCGCTGCGCGGTGTCGGCCACGGCAATGGCGCGGTGGCGCTGCAATGTGGCATCGGTGATGGGTTCTTTGGCCTGGGCCAGAGGGTGGTGCGGCGCCACCACGAACACAAAGCGCAAATCGCCCAGCAAGCCTTGCTGCAGCCCGGCCACGTTGCTGCCCTGGATGGAAACACCCAGAGCCAGGTCAGCACGGCCCTGGGTCAGGGCTTCCAGGGTGCCGCTCATGATGCCGTCCACCAGCTTGAGGCGTGTGGGTGGGGCCAGGGCGTAAAACGCCTCCACCAGCTCCAACAGGGTGTGGGGTGAGATGGCCCCATCGACCGAAAGCGTGAGCTGCGGCTCCCATCCCGTGGCGACGCGCTGCACGCGGTGGGCCACGGCATCCACCTCATCGAGCAGGCGCGCGCCTTCGCGCAGCAATTCGGCCCCCGCTTCGGTGGGGCGGGCCTGGCGCGCGCTGCGGTCGAACAAGAGCACATCCAATGCGTCTTCGATCTGGCGCACACGGTAAGTCAGGGCGCTGGGCACCATGCCCATGTGGCGCGCAGCGGCGGCAAAGCTGCCCGCTTGGGCAATGGCCTGCAGCATGGACAGGTTGTCCGGGGTCAGAGCATTGCGTATGTTTTGCATGGTTCTCTGATTTAAATTCAAGATTTTTGAATTATTCCATCAAACGCCCAGTCCCAATGGAACGGGTGTCATGCCTACATTCAAGGCATACGGCGCTGTTGCCGAACCCTTCAGGAGCCAATGCCATGCTGACCATCAGACCATCCGCAGACCGGGGCTACGCCGACCACGGTTGGCTCAAGTCATTCCATAGTTTTTCTTTTGCAGGTTACTACGACCCACGCCACATGGGTTTTGGCAATTTGCGGGTGATCAACGAAGACCGCATCGCCCCGGGCACGGGCTTTGGCACGCACGGCCACCGGGATATGGAAATCGTGAGCTATGTGCTCTCGGGCGCGCTGGCGCACCAAGACAGCATGGGCAATATTGCCGCGATCCGTCCTGGCGAAGTGCAGCGCATGAGCGCTGGCACGGGTGTGCAGCACAGCGAGTTCAACCACGCCGAGGGCGAAACCACGCATTTTCTGCAAATCTGGATCCAGCCCGACCGCCAGGGTATTGCGCCGGGCTATGAGCAAAAGGAGTTCCCCGATGCAGAAAAGCGCGGCCGCTTGCGCTTGGTGGCCTCGGGCAGCGGGGCGGAGGGTTCGGTACGCATCCATGCCGATGCCTGGCTTTACGCGGGCCTGTTTGAACCAGGCGAATCGGCAACCCTGACCATCGACCCCGCGCGCAAGGTGTACGTGCACCTGGTGCGCGGCCAATTGCGCGCCAACGGGCAAGCGCTGGCTGCGGGCGATGCGTTGATGCTGACCGAGGAAAGCCAGCTGGTGCTCGATGGCGGTGAAGGCGCTGAAGTGCTGGTGTTTGACCTCGCGCCCTGACGCTGAAGCCTACGCAGGGCGGGCGAGCATGGTTTCCTCCACCTTGCCCGCCAGCTGCCCAATGGCCAGGGATGCAGGGCAACCCGGCACCTGCAACGTCAGCAGTTGGCGGCGCATGACGGCCTCGCGCACCGCCGGGTCTACAGGGATGTCGCCCATGTGGATCAAACGCAGGGGCCTGCCGCTGGCGGTGGCCACAAAACGCTCCAGCACCTGTTGCAATTGCCCGGTGATGGCGCGGCCATCGCCTGGGCGTGCCGTTTGGTTGACGATCAGGCGCACATGCTGGCGTTTTTGCTGCATGGCCAGCACCTTGATGGCGGCATAGGCGTCTGTGAGCGAAGTGGGTTCTGGCGTGGCCACGATGATCACCTCGGACGCCAGCGAGACAGAGAATAGCACCACATCCGAAATGCCTGCGCCCGTGTCGAGCAGGATCACGTCAAAATTCGGCGCCAGGGTCTGGATGACGTTGAGAAACTGGGTGCGCACCTCGGGCGTGAGGCGCGAATACTCCACCATGCCCGAGCCGGCCAGCAGCACCGAAAAACCGCCGGGGGCGGCAATGATGGCTTCTTCCAGGGTGGATTTGCCGGTAAAAACATCGTGCAGCGTGGTCTTGGGGTACAGGTTGAGCACCACATCCAGGTTGGCCAGGCCCAGGTCGGCATCGAGTACCAGCACGCGCAGGCCGCGCCGGGTGAGCGCTGCCGCCAGGTTGGCCGATACAAAGGTTTTGCCCACGCCGCCTTTGCCGCTGGTGATGGCAATGATGCGGGCGCCAGCAGGCGCACCCGTGGGGGCAACGGTGGAGGAGGGAATAGAGGATGGCGACACGGTGCTCATCTTGCGGCCTTCATGGGGCGTTGCCGGGTAGGGTGGCTGCGCTCAGGGCGCCCCAGTCCGACGGGGTATAGAGCGGTTCGAAAAGCAGGCCTTTTTCTTCGGCGCTGACGGTGCTGTCGGGTTGGGGCTCGATGCACACGTGGTTGCGTCCGGCCGCCTTGGCCAGGTAAAGCTGGTGGTCGGCACGGTCCGTCCACAGGGTGGTGGACGAGCGAATCCACTGCATGGCATAGGCGCCACCGATGCTGATGGTCACGTCCAACTGGCGGCCTGGGGCAATGGCCACGGGCGAAGAGGCCACGGCACGCCGGATGCGCTCGGCCACGGCCATGCCAAAAGCGGACTGGCAGGCCGGCATGATGATGGCAAATTCTTCGCCGCCATAGCGTGCCAGGGTATCCATGGGGCGCACGCAATGCGCCAGGGTTTGCGCCACGGATTGCAGCACTTTGTCGCCCACCACGTGGCCGTGGGTGTCGTTGACCGATTTGAAGTGATCGATGTCGAGCATGAGCAGCAAGGCAGCCTCGCCCGAACGGGCCACACGGTCGATCTCGCTCTCCAGCACCGCTTGAAAGTGGCGGCGGTTGGCCAGCCCGGTGAGCGGGTCTTTGAGAGAAAGGTCACACAGGCCGTCGATCAGGCTTTGCAGGTAGGCGGCAGGCGCCACGCCCGGCGGAGGCTCGGCGCACACCCCCGCGCCCACCAGCGAGCAGGCAGTCGCCAGGCGCACATCGCGCAAATCAACAAGAAAAGAAGGTTTGGCTTGGGCCACGGCAGGGGTAATCAATAGCCTGCAAAGTGTACCTGCTGCGCAGACCGGGCCATTGCACCAATGAACGTGGGAAAAACACGGGTTTTCCTCCGCTGGCGTTACGATGCCGCCATGCAAAACACTCCCGCACCCTGCGACCAGGCCACAAGCCTCATCCATCACGGCTACCTTCCACCGACGGGCTTTGAGGCGCCCATGCCCGGCGTGTTCAAGGCCTCCACGGTCATTTTTCCCAATGTGGCGGCCATGCGCTCGCGCGAGTGGAAAGACAAAAGCGGCTACACCTACGGCCTGCATGGCACGCCCACCACGTTCACCCTGGAAGAGCGTTTGTGCACGCTGGAAGGCGGGCGCTACTGCGTGCTGGTGCCCAGCGGACTGGCAGCCCTGGCCAATGTGGCGCTGGCCCTTTTGCGCCAGGGCGACGAGGTGCTCATTCCAGACAACGCCTACGGCCCCAACAAAGCCATGGCCCAAGGCCTGCTGGCCCAGTATGGTGTGCGCCATGCGCTGTATGACGCCATGAACCCGCAAGACCTGGCCGCGCGCATCACCCCCGCCACGCGCCTGGTGTGGCTGGAAGCGCCCGGCTCGGTCACACTGGAATTCCCCGATCTGCCCGAACTGGTGCGCATTTGCCGTGCGCGCGGCGTGACCACGGCGCTGGACAACACCTGGGGCGCGGGTCTGGCATTTGCCCCGTTTGACCTTTTGGGCGACGGCAGCCTGGGCGTGGACGTATCGGCCCACGCCCTGACCAAATACCCCAGCGGCGGCGGTGACGTGCTCATGGGCAGCATCATCACGCGCGACGCAGCGCTGCACCACCGCATCCAAAGCGCCCACATGCACTTGGGCCTGGGCGTAGGGGCCAACGACGCCGAAGCCGTGCTGCGTGCCTTGCCCAGCATGGCCCTGCGCTACGCTGCGCACGACCGCACGGCCCGCGCCCTGGCGCATTGGCTGGGCCTGCAAGCCCCTGTGGTGCAGGTGCTGCACCCGGCGTTGGCAGGCGCCCCCGGCCATGCCCACTGGAAGGCGCTGTGCGGTGGTGCAGCGCGTAATGGGGAAGGTGCCGCTGCCGGCCTGTTCAGCGTGGTGCTTGACCCTGCGTGGTCACAGGCCCAGGTCGATCGCTTTTGCGATGGTTTGCGGCTGTTTCGTATTGGCTATAGCTGGGGCGGCCCCATGAGCCTGGTGGTGCCCTACGAGCTGGCCAGCATGCGCCAAAACCCTTCCACCCACTTGCGGCCAGGCCATGTGGTGCGGTTTTCCATTGGGTTGGAAGGCGAAGAAGCACTGCGCGCCGACCTGCAGCAAGCGCTGCAAAGTGCCTGCGCCGCCTGAAAGGCGGGCCTATGCAGCCCGTACACAGGGGCTTGGCGGAGTGATTTGCTCGGGTTTAATTTGATGTAAATCAAAAAATTGGTGCGCGGCCTACAGTGGTTCCATCCCAGGAAACCCTCCGCCCCATGAACACTTCCCCTGCGACCGACACCCCCCCGTTTGCCATCGCACTGCGCCCCTTGCGCCTGGGGGATCCAGGGCGTTGGCTGGCCCAGGCTTGGGGCGACCTGCGCGCCGCCCCGGGCATCGCCTTGTTCTATGGGGCGTGGTTTTGGGCCATGGCTTGGGTGCTGGGCTGGGTGTTTCGCACCCGGCCCGAGTACGTGATGTCGCTCGCCAGCGGTTGTTTGCTGCTGGGGCCATTTTTGGCCATGGGCCTGTATGACACCAGCCGCCGCCGGGAAGCAGGGCTGGCGCCCGAATTGGGCCAGTCCATCACCTGCTGGGACAAACACCTGGGCAGCATGGGGCTGCTGGTGTTGGTGCTGGTGGTTCTGGAGCTGCTGTGGGGCCGGGCATCCCTGGTGGTGTTTGCGGTGTTTTTCAACACCGGCCTGCCTTCGACCACGGGCGTGGTGGATGCCTTGTTCAGCCCGCAAAACTGGGAATTCATCGCCGTCTACCTGCTGGTGGGCGGGGTGTTTGCGGCGCTGGTGTTTTCCACCATGGTCGTGTCCATTCCCATGATTCTCGACCGCGACACCGACGCGCTGACCGCGGCCATCACCAGCGTGCGCGTGGTACTGGACAACACCGGGGTGATGCTGCTGTGGGGGGCTTTGATCACGCTGCTGGTGCTGGCCTCGCTGTGGGTTGGGGGCGCTGGTTTGCTGGTGGTGGGGCCGCTCTTGGGCCATGCCAGCTGGCATGCTTACCGCAGCGCAGTGCAGCCGCCAGAACCCCCTACAGCAAGCCCTTGAGCACAGCCCACACGTTGTCGAGCATGCGCGGGTGGGCCTGGCTGTTGGGGTGGATGCGGTCGTTCTGGAACAGTGCCGCCGGGTCGGGGGCATTGGCCACGCCCTCCAGCAGAAAAGGCACCAGCGCACTGTGCTGGGCCTTGGCCACGGCGGCAAACGTGGCGGCAAAGCGGTGGGCGTAGTCTGCGCCGTAGTTGGGCGGCACCTGCATGCCCACCAGCAGCACCTGCGCACCGGCCTTGCGTGCGGCCTCGGCCATGGCGGTAAGGTTGTCTTCGGTGTTTTTGAGCGGCAGGCCGCGCAGCGCATCATTACCGCCCAGCTCGATCACCACCACCGTGGGCCGGTGCTGGGCCAGCACTGCCGCCAATCGCGAGCGCCCGCCCGCCGTGGTGTCGCCGCTCACGCTGGCGTTGACCACGGTGGCGGGGATTTTTTCGCTTTGCAAACGTTTTTCCAGCAAAGCCACCCAGCCTGTTCCACGTGCGATGCCGTATTCGGCACTCAATGAATCGCCCAGCACCACAATGCGGTGCTCCTTGGGCGGTGGTTTTTTGCTGGCAGGCGCGGCAGCGATGGCGGAGCCCAAAAACCCCGCCAAAACCAAGCCCCCCAGCCGCAGGATACAGTCACGCCGAGCGCCTCGAACCCCTTTGTCCATCACGCACCCATTCCTTTCATGTCAGAATTTTCCCCGCCGCCCATCATCGCCGTGCAGCACGTCTTCAAATCGGTGACCGATTCAACGGGCACGCTCGACATTTTGCGCGACATCGATTTTTGCCTGGCCCCCAAGGAAACCGTGGCCATCGTAGGCGCCTCGGGTTCTGGCAAGAGCACCTTGCTGTCCATCATCGCAGGGCTCGATACCCCCACGCGCGGCACGGTGGTGCTCGATGGGCAAGACCTGTACGCCCTGGACGAAGACGCCCGCGCTGCGGTGCGCGCACAAAAAATCGGCTTTGTCTTTCAGAGCTTTCAGCTCATGGGCAATCTCACAGCCCTGGAAAACGTGATGCTGCCGCTGGAGCTGGCGGGCCGGCGTGACGCCCGCGCCCGCGCTGCCGACATGCTGGAGCGCGTGGGCCTGGGTCAGCGCCTGGGGCATTACCCCAAGGTGCTTTCGGGCGGCGAGCAGCAGCGCGTGGCCTTGGCGCGCGCCTTTGTGGTGCAGCCGGCCGTGCTGCTGGCCGACGAACCCACAGGCAGCTTGGACTTTGCCACGGGCGAGACCATCATGGAGCTGATGTTTGCCCTCAACCGCGAGCAAGGCACCACGCTGGCGCTCGTCACGCACGACCGCGGTATCGCACAGCGCTGCCAGCGGCGCATCACCATCGAGGCGGGGCGCGTTGCCGACGCCAGCGACCGATAATCGCACCATGTCCAGTCCCAAAGTCCTGTTTGGCTTCCATGCCGTGGGGGTGCGCCTCAAAACCGCGCCGCAGTCCATCGTCGAAATTTTCTTTGATCCAACCCGCCGCGACCAGCGCATGCGCCAGTTCATTGAGCGTGCGAAAGAAGCGGGCGTGCGCCTCATCGAGGCCGATGGCCTGCGCATTGCCAAGCTCTCGGGCAGCAACGGCCACCAGGGCGTAGCGGCCCGGGTCAATGCCGTAGAGGTGGCGACTTCGCTGGACGATCTGCTCGACCAGTTGGAAGCCGACGGCGTGGCGCCGCTGTTGCTGGTGCTCGATGGTGTGACCGATCCGCACAACCTGGGCGCCTGCTTGCGCGTGGCCGACGGGGCAGGGGCCCACGCAGTGATAGCCCCCAAAGACCACGCCTGCGGCATCAACGCCACCGTGGCCAAGGTGGCCAGCGGAGCGGCAGAAACCGTGCCGTACTTCATGGTCACCAACCTGGCGCGCACGTTGGGTGAACTCAAGGAGCGCAACATCTGGGTCATAGGCACCAGCGACGATGCCCCCGCCACCTTGTTCCAGGCGGACTTCAAAGGCCCCGTGGCCCTGGTGTTGGGCGCCGAGGGCCCAGGCATGCGCCAGCTCACACGCAAAACCTGCGACAGCCTGGTCAGCATCCCCATGCAGGGCGCGGTCGAGAGCCTGAACGTCTCCGTCGCCAGTGGGGTGTGTTTGTACGAGGCCCTGCGCCAGCGCAGCCTTTGACGTCGCTTGCGCAGACGCTGGGGAGTGTGGGCGGTGGCGCATAATCGGCGCTGACCGGCGTTCATGCCATGGGGCGCTTTTAAGATGGCTTTCTTGGCGGGTACCCCGATTCCATGTCTTCAGGGCGGGGTGAAATTCCCCACCGGCGGTAGGCGCAGTGCACCTGGCGGTGTGCCGCGCAAGCCCGCGAGCGCTCTGGCCACCTTTTGGGTGGACAGGGGTCAGCAGATCCGGTGCGAAGTGGTGTTGCCGCTTCCATTCCGGGGCCGACGGTCACAGTCCGGATGAAAGAAGATGTGCTGCGCGGGCATGCCCCGTGCGGCCGCGCGTTGCGTGCGTGCCGGTGCCTTGGGGCGCGGGGGCGTTCGCGCGTGCTTCTTGCGTGCAAGCCTTGGAGCGTTTCTTTCACTTGTTTGAGGAGCGTTTCATGCCATCAATCCCATTCCACTGCCTCGCACCCTGCGCATCGGAGCCTTGTTCCGACGCGGTGGACGACGGCGTTACCCTGTCCCCGGTTCCGCAGGTCATCGCGGCCATTGCCGCAGGCCAGCCCGTGCTGGTGCTCGACGATGCCAGCCGCGAGAACGAAGCCGACCTGGTCTGCGCCGCGGCCAACATGACCCCGGCCTCCATGGCGATGATGATCCGCGAAGGCAGTGGCATCGTCTGCCTGTGCATCACTACAGACCATGCGCAAGCCCTGGGCCTGCGGCCCATGGTGGAGGTCAACCGGTCAGCCCATGGCACGGCCTTCACCCAGTCCATTGAGGCGGCCCACGGCATCAGTACCGGTGTGTCGGCCATCGACCGCTTGCAGACCGTGCGCTGCGCCCTGCGCGTTCCGGCACCGGGCGGCCAGCCCGAGGTGGTCAGCCCCGGCCATGTGTTTCCGCTGGTGGCCCGGCCCGGCGGCGTGCTGGAGCGCCAGGGCCACACCGAGGCCGCAGTCGATCTGGCCGTGTTCGCAGGCCTGCCCGCTGCGGGTGTGCTGTGCGAGCTGATGAACCCTGATGGCAGCATGGCACGGGGTGCGCAGGTGGCACGGTTTGCACGCGACCACGGCCTGCATTGCACCACTGTTGGGGCATTGGTTGAATACCGGATTGCTACCGAAAAGATGGGCAGTACCGTCGAACTGAACGTGCAAAACAATTTGCGCTAGCGCAAACAAATGCCCTGCCGTTGATTGACGTGCAGGGCAACTGTTGGAAATACTGCCCTATTACGCGACCCCATGCTGGGCACCCCAGTCCATGCGGGGCCGGGTACACCCGGGAGAGACCATGGAGCCATCACCCCCAACATCCTCTGCGCTGGAGCAGGAACTGGCGCAGCTAAGGCAGCACAACACTGCGCTGCAGGCCGAGCTGGCCGCCAAGGACTGCGCCTTGCGCGAGGCCCAGGCCACGCTGGAACGCAGCGCCGCCTACAACAAGCGGGTGTACCAGGATTCACCCGTGCCCATCGTCATCATTGACCCGGCCATCGGCATCGTGGACTGCAATATGGCAGCCGTGCGCATCTACGGTTTCGAGACCCGCGACCAGGTGCTGGGGCGCATGCCGCTGGATTTTTCGGCGCCCACGCAGTACGACGGCACCGACACCCAGACCGCGGGTGAGGAAATCACCCGTTCCATCGTGGAACATGGCATTGCCAATTTTCTGTGGCGTGCTCGCCGGGCCAATGGTGAAGTTTTTGACGCTGAAGTCAACCTGATGGCCTTTGACTGCGGTGGGCGCATTCTGCTGCGCTTTACGGTGGATGACGTTTCTGAAAAGCGCCGTGTCCGCCTGGAAATGGAGCGCCAGCAGGCCGAGATCCGCAAGCTCCTGCAAGAGCAGCAAGTCATTTTTGACAACGCGCCCAATGGCATGTGCTTTTCTGCGGATGGCATCATCCTGCGGGTCAACCAACGGATGTGCCAGGATTTGCGTTTGCCAGCGGATGCGTTGGTGGGGCAGCCTGTTGAGCAGCGCCTTTTTGCAAATGCTGCCAGCTACCAGGCGTTTTCCGGGGTGGTGGCGCCACTCCTCAGTGCTGGTAAGCAGGTGCATACCGAGTGGGATTTCCAACGGGCCGATGGCACGGTGTTCGAGGCCATGGTGTCGGGCCAGGGTATCGATATTCCTGGGTTTGAACGTTCGGCCGTCTGGGTGTACGAGGACATTGCCGAGCGCAAGCAACTGGAACGCGAGCGCCAGGAAAGTGAGTCCCGTTTACGCCGTATTTTGGAGAACAGCCCCGTAGGGGTGGCCATAGGCACGGAAGAAGGGCGCATCGTCTACGCCAATCGCCAGCATGATGAAATCTTGGGGGAGGTGCCAGAGGGCCAGGCCTATCGACCAGCCAGCCAGGCTTGGCGCAATCCGGCAAACCGTGCCATTTTCTTGGCGCAATTGCGGCGCGATGGTGCGGTGAAGGACTACCAAGCGGAGTTCGTGCGCACCGATGGCACACCCATTACCTTGTTGCTGTCCTCTATCCTGCTGGACTTTTCGGACGGTCGCTACCTGGTTTCCTGGGTGTATGACATTACTGAACGCCAGAAAGCCGAGCAGTTCATTGCCCGTAGCGAGGAACGCCTGGCCTTGGCGCTGCGCGGCGCCAATCTGGGCTTGTACGACTGCACCATCAATGAGCGGCACGAGATTGTGGATGTCGAAGTCAACGACATCTGGGCCGAGATGTTGGGCTACGACAAGCAAAGCCTGTTGGCCCAATACCCCAACCATGTGGCCTGCTGGGCGTCTTTGATCCACCCTGACGACGTCGCCCCAGTGTTCGCCAGGCTTCAGCAGTTTTTACACAACGAAGTTCCAGACCATACCGCCATTTTTCGCATGCGCCACGCGAACGGCAATTGGCGCTGGATTCTGGACATTGGCCATGCTGCCTTGCGCGGCAGCGATGGCTGCCCACGCCGGCTGGTCGGCATCAACCAGGACATTACCGAACAAAAAGTGGCCGAAGCCAGCCTGCGGGCGAGCGAAACCCACAACCGCCACCTGCTCCAAGAGCAGCAGATGATTTTTGACAACGCTCCCAACGGCATCATCTTCACCGCCGATGGCGTGATCCTGCGGGTTAACCAGCGCATGGTCGAGCACCTGGGATACCGTGCCGATGAGCTCATCGGCCAGCCTGGCAGCGTCATTTACCCTTCGCCCGCGCATTACGCCCGCTTTGGCGCCCTGGTGGGGCCCACATTGGCCGCAGGCCGCGATGTGAACGTGGAGTGGGAGTTTGCGCGCAAGGACGGGGGGGTGTTCATGGCGCAGGTATGGGGCCGGGCCATCCAATCCGCAGAGTACCAGCATGTGACCATCTGGGTGTTTGAAGACATTGCCGAGCGCAAGGCCGCCGAACGTGCCATGGCGCAGGCCCGGCGCGCAGCCGAAGAGGCAGCCCAGGCCAAGAGCGACTTTCTGGCCAATATGAGCCACGAAATCCGCACCCCTATGAACGCCATCATCGGCATGGCGTACCTGGCGCTGCAAACAGAGCTGGACACACGCCAGCGCAATTACGTGGAAAAAATGCACCGCTCGGCTGTGGGGTTGCTGGGCATCATTAACGACATCCTCGATTTCTCCAAGATAGAGGCTGGCAAGATGGTGATAGAGCAAATCCCCTTCCAGCTCGATGAGGTACTGGAAAACCTCTCCAGCCTGATTGGCCTGCGCTGCGAAGACAAGAACCTGGAATTGCTGTTCAGCGTCCCAGACAACATGCCTACGGCACTGCTGGGCGACCCGCTGCGCCTGGGCCAGGTGCTGGTGAACCTGGGCAATAACGCGGCCAAGTTCACCGAGCATGGAGAAATCGTCATCGGCGTAGAGACGATCGCTCGTGGAGCCGCACACGTCGATTTACATTTCTGGGTGCGCGATACTGGCATTGGCATGACGCCAGAGCAAACCGCGCACCTGTTTGAACCCTTTACCCAGGCCGACAGTTCAACCACGCGCCGGTATGGCGGCACAGGATTGGGCTTGGCCATTTCGCGTGCCTTGATCGAAAAAATGGGGGGGCGAATCTGGGTGGAAAGCGTATCGGGCGCTGGTTCCACTTTCCATTTCACCATGCGCTTGGCCCTGCAAACACAGCAGGCCATCCGTCATCCACTCCCGCCCGAGCGCTTGCTGGGAATGCGGGTTCTGGTGGTGGATGACAACGACAGTGCCCGTGAAATCACCACCACAATGGCCCGCAGCCTGGGGCTGCAGGTGGATGTTGCGGCCACAGGCCAGGCGGCGCTGGCATGTATTGCCCAAGCCCAGGAAGATCGGCGACCCTACGACCTCCTCCTCATCGACTGGAAAATGCCCGGTATGGATGGCATAGAGACCTTGCGCCGTTTGCATGAACACAGCCTGCAGGCGGTGCCGGCAAGCATCATGGTCACTGCATTTGGCCGGGAAGAAGCCTTGAGCGAGGCCGGACGCCAAGGGGTGGTGCTGCAGTCGGTGTTAACCAAGCCCGGCATGCCCAGTTTGCTGCTCAGTGCCATTGCCGCGGCCATGGAAGGCGAAACCAGCGATCCGGGTACGGCCCATTCGGCAGTACAGGAGTTCAAGTCCACCATACCCCGGCTCGATGGGGTACGCATACTGCTGGTGGAAGACAACGAACTGAACCAGGAATTGGCGATGGAGTTGCTGCACCGGTCTGGCGCACAAACGCAACTGGCCACCAATGGGCAGGAAGCCTTGACCATGCTCCAGGAGCACCCCCAAGATTTTGACGTTGTGCTCATGGACTGCCAGATGCCGGTGATGGATGGTTACGAAGCCACTCGCCGCATCCGCGCTTTGCCTGATCTGGGCGTTTTACCCATCATCGCCATGTCGGCCAATGCCATGGAAGGGGATCGTGAACGTGCCCTGGCCATGGGCATGAATGACTACATCGTCAAGCCACTGGATGTGGGCCTGATGTTCAGCACCATTGCCCATTGGGTGGGTGTGGGCCATGGGCCGGGTACGCCTGCGGCCAGGGCCGATGAAGGATCGCAGGTACTTGAGCATGGACTGCCGGAGATGCCCGGCATCGACCTGTATGCAGGGTTGGCTACGGTGATGAACGACGTTGGGCTCTACCGTTCGCTGCTCAAGCGCTTCGGGGCGGGGCAGCGGGATTTTGCCGCTGCGTTCCGTGGGAGCGACCGCTTGGCAGACCCTGCAGCGCAGGAGCGCTTGGCCCATACCCTCAAATCGGTCGCAGGAAGCATTGGTGCACGCGGCGTACAGGCTGCGGCTGCCGTATTGGAGCGCGCTTGCCGTGAGCAGGTCCCCAGGGCGCAAATAGACCAAGCATTGCAGCAAGTGATGGCGGCTCTGGCGCCTGTGCTGGACGCTATCGCGGCGTGGCTGGCCGAAGAATCTTTGGAAGCAGACCCGCCTTCACCCCCGGCAGCCGTGGACAATGTGCCGCAAGAAGCCGTGGCGGTTTTTTCGGCCCAACTGCAGGCTTTGCTGGCCGATGGTGACAGCGGCTGCCTGGATCTGCTGGCGGCGCACCCCCATCTGCTCGAACGGGCCTACCCGGCGCACCACGAGGCCATCGTCGCGGCCATGGAAGGGTTTGATTTTGAATCTGCCCTCGCCCTGGTGCACCCAACCCAGTAGGCTAATCGCGGCTCTTGAGAATGAAGCGGTTGCGCCCGCTGCCCTTGGCTTCGTAAAGGGCGGCATCGGCGAGGTCAATGAGCGCTTGCGGTGTTTCGTCGTTGCGCGGAACCATGGAGGCCACCCCCAGGCTGATGGTAACGTGGCTGTGTGTTGTCGAGCCCGCATGCTCCAGTTGGCGCTCCAGAACACCGAGGCGCATTTGCTCGGCCAGGGTGGCCGCTCCGGCACTGGGGGTCCCGGGCAGCACGCTGGCGAATTCTTCGCCCCCACAGCGGGCCACAAGGTCTGAAAGCCGTGTCACGCAGGTGGATAAAGTTTGTGCTACCTCGGTCAGGCAGTGGTCACCACCAGGGTGGCCGTAATGGTCGTTGTAGGCCTTGAAGTGGTCGATGTCTATGGCAATCAGCGAAATGGGCTGCTGTTCGCGCAGGGCGCGGTGCCATTCAATCTCCAGGTAGTCATCAAATCGCCGCCGGTTGCTGATGCCGGTCAAATGGTCTTGCGTGGTCAGGCGTTCGAGCATGTCGCGTGTGCGCTTGAGCTCGATGTGGTTGCGCACCCTTGCCTGGACGATGGAGGGGCGTATGGGTTTGACGATGTAATCGATGGCCCCCAACGAAAGGCCGTGGGCCTCGTCATGTTCTTCGTCGCGCGAGGACAGAAACAGCACCGGTATGGCCGCCGTTTGCGGGTTGCGCTTGAGTGCGGCGCACACTTCATAACCGTCCATGCCCGGCATCATCACGTCCAGCAAAATCAGGTCGGGTTGCGGATCGGCCTGTGCCAATTCCAGTGCCCGCTTGCCATTCAAGGCGACTTTGACTTTGTAATGGATTTTCAGCGCGGCCGAAAGAATGTGCAGGTTTTCTGCACAATCGTCCACTGCCAAAACCGTTGCTTGTCCATCCATCAGCTTGTCTCCACGGCCATTTGTTGCTGAATGTTTATTGGGAACAGGATACGGCCTGCAGTGGACTATGGGGGTGAAAAGCGAATTTGTTTGCGTTGAATCAATGTGATTGGTGGGTTGGATGTTTCGATCCGGTGGGGGAGCTGCCTCTTCCTGGGATTGACCCAGCGGTTTGTTGTTGGAGGCCAGCGGGCCTGTGGCTTTATCAGATCTCAAAATCCAGTTGCTGAGCGTGGCGCAAAAGGCCTGTGCATTGCGGCGACCCTCTTGATGCACTCTGTGCTGTCATACCCAGCCCATCGCTCCCAATACAGCCCCGGCCGCCAGCATCCACAGCAAATGCAGGCGTGTGCGCCACACCAAAACAGCCACGGCGGTGGCCAACAACCACAGGGGGGCATCGGTCGCGGGGTTGCCCTGGGCGCGTCCCAGCACCCAGGTGGTGGCCAGCAGCAGACCAATCACCACAGGAGCCATGCCTTGCTTGAAGGCGCGCACGGCACGCCGTTCGCGGTTGCGGTGGGCCCAGCGGGTGGCCAACCAGGTGAGGGTGGTGCTGGGCAGCATCACGCCCACCATGCATACCAGTGCACCCAACAGCCCCCAGGCCCAGCCCACGGGCCCCGGCCCTGCGGCATTGGTGCCCACATGCCAGCCCAGCAGGGCAATGAACAATACGTTGGGCCCGGGGGCTGCCTGGGCAATGGCAATGCTGGCGTTGAACTGCGGATCGGTCAGCCAGGCCTGCTGGCCCACCAGGTAGCGGTGCATGTCGGGCGCCGTGGCAATGGCGCCGCCCACCGCCAGCAGGGAGATGGAAAGGTAGTACAAAAACAGGTGCAGCCAATCGAGCGGCTGCAGGGTGATGGCGTGTGTCATGGGGCGAGCTTTCGCCATGTCAGGATGCAGGCCGCGCTGCCCAGGCCCAGCAGCACGCCATACAGCGGGATGTGCCACCACGATACCGCGGCCCAAGTGGCGCCTGCCAGCGCGGCACACAGCCAGGGGCCCAGTACATGGGCGCGCAGGGCCGCGGCCAATTTGAACACCATGCCGCCAATCAGCCCGGCCGCCACGGCGCCCATGCCGCGCAAGGCCCCCGCCATGGCGGGGTGGGTGGCCCAGTGGGCATACACCAGCACCGCCAGCAAGGCCAAAAGCATGGGGAAGGTGAGCATTCCCGCCAAGGCAGCCAAGCCCCCGCGCAGGCCAAAATACCGGTCGCCAATCATGAGCGAGAGATTGGCCACATTGGGCCCGGGCATGACCTGCGCCACGGCCCAATCCTCCAGAAATTCCTCATTGGTCATCCAGCGCTTGTTTTCCACCAATTCGCGCTGCACGATGGCCACCACCCCCCCAAACCCTTGCAAGGCCAGCCAAGAAAAAGACCAGAACAAATCCCCCGGGCTGCGCGGCTGTGCACGGTCAACCGCACTGTGGGGCGGGGAGGGTAGAGGAAGATTTGGCATTTCTGAATCCAGCAGGTACAGAGCGCTGGACTGTGGTTTTGAGAGAGCTATCGAAATAATAGCGAATGCCAAAAACCTTGTGTTGGGAGTGCCTACCCCAGCTTGCCCTTGAATTTGTGGTTGGTCGTGCGCCAGCCGGCCTGGGCGGGGAATTTGACTTTGTGAACCTTCAGGTCGGCCTGGGTAGCGTGTTTGACCCAGAAAATCTTGGCGCTGGCCTGTTGGTCGTAATGCACAAAATGCCAGCGCTCGTCGCCCAGGGCCTGGGCTTCGTACTGTTCTTCAAACCAACACAAATCGGCCTGGCTTTCGTATGGCACCTCGCACACCTTGGCGTCTGCCTGGCTTTCGTATTTGGTTTGAAAAATTCTGGCCATGGATTGTTTACCCTTTGTCTATGGTCTGTGCGGTGCGAAGGCACTCGGCGGCGCGCAGTCAGTGCCGTGGGCCATTGTAGGAGCACCCGGCGGAACTCCAGGCGATAGAACCATCCAATACCTTGCCGCTTGACCGTTCCCATCGCCCGCCCGGCCAGAGAAATCCCGGCCGCTATACTCCCCCGCCGCATGCCAACACACCCTTTGCCCATGTTTTTGCGTCCCCTGGCCATTGCGGCCTTGGCGGGGCTGGCTGCCTGCGGCAGCGCTCCTACCAGCCCGGTGGCACCCCCCAGCGAGGCCGCGGCCACACGGGCGCCTGCGCCCATCAAAATTGGGCTGGCCCTGGGCGGCGGTGCGGCCAAAGGGTTTGCGCACATCGGGGTGATCAAGATTTTGGAGGCCAATGGTTTTGCCCCTGCGGTGGTGGCGGGCACCAGTGCCGGCAGCGTGGTCGGGGCCATGTATGCCAGCGGAATGACGGCGTTTGAGCTGCAGGAAAAAGCCGTGGCGCTGGACGAAACGCGCATCCGCGATCTGCAGTGGTCTTCCAGCGGTTTGGTGCAAGGCCAGAAGCTGGAGGATTACGTGAACGAGCAGGTCGGCCGCAAACCCCTGGAGCAGTTGGCCAAGCCGTTTGTGGCCATTGCGACGCGGCTGGAAGATGGCGATCCCGCCGTGTTTGCACGCGGTAATACGGGCCAGGCGGTGCGTGCGTCCAGCAGTGTGCCAGGGGTGTTCCAGCCGGTCACCATTGGCAAATACCATTATGTGGATGGCGGCATCGTGAGCCCCGTGCCCGTGGATGCTGCGCGCCAGTTGGGCGCCGATGTCGTGGTGGCTGTGGACATTTCCAGCAGAGCCACGGGCAAGGCGCCTAGCGATTTGCTGGGCACGCTGGGCCAGTCCATTGCCATCATGGGGCAAAAGCTGGGGCAGGCCGAGCTGGCGCGTGCCGACGTCATCATCCGACCCAAGGTGCTGGACATGGCTTCCATGGATTTCAGCCAGCGCACCCAGGCCATTGCCGAGGGCGAGAAAGCCGCCATGGCGGCCATTGCCCAAATCCGCGAGCGGGTCGTGCAGCTGCGCTCTGAGCGTGAATCGGCAGCCCGCCTGGCCCAGCAGCAGGCGGCGCAAGAGCAGCACCAAAATTGCTTGAACCAGCGCTCAAGCTGGCAAAAATGGGCGGAAAAAGCAGGCATGGACGGTACCTGTCCCAAGCCCTGAAAGGGGAGGGCGGCCCGGTTTACGGTGCCAGCCGCTCGCGCAGCCAAGCGCCGCTTTCCTGGCGGTAGCGCAGGCGGTCGTGCAGGCGGCTCTTGCGGCCTTGCCAAAATTCCCACTGGTCTGGTACCAGGCGAAAGCCCCCCCAATGCGGCGGGCGCGGCGGCTGCAGCATGAATTGGGCCCCGTATTTGGCAGCATTGGCGACCAGCACGCTGCGGCCCGGGATGACCTGGCTTTGCGGGCTGGCCCAGGCGCCGATGCGTGAATCCAGCGGGCGGCTTTGAAAGTAGGTGTCGCTTTCGGCGTCGCTCACTTTGCTTACCAGCCCTTCGATGCGCACCACGCGCTCCAGTTCTACCCAGTGGAATTGCAGGGCCGCATAGGGGTTGCCGGCCAGTTGGCGGCCTTTGCGGCTACCGTAGTTAGTGAACCAGACGATACCCTCGGCGTCGTATCCTTTGATGAGCACCACCCGGGTGCTGGGGCGCAGGTCGCTGCCCACGGTGGCCAGGGTCATGGCGTTGGGTTCGGGCACTTCGGCGGCCAGGGCTTCTTTCATCCACTGGTCAAATTGCTGCATGGGGTCGGACTGCGAGGCGTCTTCGTTGAGCTCGGCGCGCTCGTAGCTTTTGCGCAGGTCGGCAATGGATGCGGAATGGCTTTTCATCCCCCCATTGTGCCGCGTGGCGTACCGCCCATCGGAGCCAGTGCCCCGAGAGGGTTTATGGCGCAGAGCGCTGGAGCAGGCGCTGCAGGGCGCGGTCGTGGATGCCTACGGCGCGCAGGCCGTGGTAGGTGTCCAGCGCGTAATCGTGCGTGCTGCCGTAGCGGCCCTGGGAATGGGTAAAAATGTGGCGGTATTGTTCGTCGGCCAAGGTGCCCGTGTAATGGGGGCTGCGGCGCGACAGGGTAAAGGCCAGCGCCTGCACCGGGCCCTGCGGTGTATGGCAAGGCAGCCAGCGCGGGTCGTACACGGCCACTGGCATTTCACGCAGCCACAGGGTTTGCAGCACCGCCAGCGCCTGTGCCTGGGGCACCCGGAATACCATGCCCTGGCAGCTGCCGCCCGAGAGCATGGCAAACACCAAGCCGGGCCGCTCGGGCGTGCCACGGTTCACATGGCTCCACATCTTGAGCGCCCGGTGCCAGCCGTGCACGCGGGCGGGGCGGCGATCGGCATATTCAAAATCGGGGCGCCAGATGAGGGAGGCATAGCCAAAAATCCACACATCGCTCCGTCCGCCCCATTGCTGCAAGGTGCGTTTGAGCAAAGGGGCTGGGTCTTGGGTGGAAGGAGAGAAGTGGGCCATGGCGGGTGGGCGTGGGCAATTTACAATGGGCGGTTTTTTGGCAATTTCTTTTCTATTTTTTCACGGAGTTTGCACGATGTCTTTTGGTGGTACTGACGACGACGGCCAGCAGCGTTTCGCCCTGGGATTTTTGTTTGCCCTGATCGCACTGGTGGTTTCCACCGTGGTGGGTGTGGCGGTGTACCAGCGCGGCATTGCTGCTGCCAAGCCCAAGGCCGCAGCCACCCAGGCAGTCGTGGTGGAAGAAGCTGCCAGCGTGCGCGTGGAAAACGGCGTGGTGCTGTTTTTCTTTGCCTCCGGCAAGGCCGATCTGGCTGCTGGTGCCAACGAGGCGCTGACCGACATTGTGCAAGGTGCCAATGTAGGCAAAAAGGCCGTGATTTCGGGCTTCCACGACGCCACGGGCAATGCCGAGCAGAATGCCGAACTGGCCAAGAACCGCGCCCTGGCTGTGCGCGAAGCACTCAAGGCCTTGGGCGTGGCCGAGGACATCATCGAACTGCGCAAGCCTGAAATGACGCAGGGCACGGGCAGCAACGCCGAAGCCCGCCGCGTGGAAGTGGTGCTGGCGGGTTCGTAAATCCACCGCGCATTTTTGCAACCAGCAAGCCCCGGCGCCCTTGGCCCGGGGCTTGCTGGTTTTGGGCCGTAGGCATCAGCCCACCACCCCGCGCCGGTCAATCTTGCGGCTGAGGACGATCCTGGTTTGCGTGCGCTGCACACCGTCCATCTGGCCTATCTGGTCGAGCAGGGCATCGAGCCGTTCGTGCGTGGGGCAGCG
>CAZRFF010000003.1:0-25048 GCA_964599265.1 uncultured Simplicispira sp.
ACAACCGCCACGCCATGGTTGTTTCAATCCACGCCCGCCATTGCTGACGGGCGATGCGCTTCACATACAACACACTATGGTGTCTGCAATTTTTTTGAAGTTTGCGCGAACCCAGTAATTTCTGGATTTTCCAATCCAGATTCAGGCCCTACAAGTTCTAAAAATTCCATGACGACAAGGTGTTATGAAGCGCGCGAACCGTCTGTGACAGAGCCGGTCACTTCAGGTTCGCGGCGTGCAAGATAGCACGGAAACACAGCCTCACAGCACCAATGGCCCGTCAAAATCCACCGCTTTGAAATGTCCATGCTCTTGCACTTCAAAACCTCGGGTGCCAGGGATGCGGTACAGCCGCAGGCAGTCTTGATCGGGGTTGATCTCTGCTAGCAAGCGCCGCTCCAGAGCCTCGTATTGCGCCACGTCGATCTGGCACTCAAACACGGATTTTTGGACGCGCTGGCCGGTGCTTTCGCAAACCTTGGCGACACGGCGCAAGCGCCGACGGCCGGCAGGGGTTTCGGTATTCACGTCGTAGCACACAAGCACCAGCATGGCCACAGCTCCTATTTGGGAATGAAGGGGATGTAGGGCGCAGCGTCGTCACGCAAGGCCCGCGCGAGCAAACGGGCTTGCACCAATGGCACCAAGCCCAAGGGTACGGCTTGGGCCAGAAGGGGGTGGGTGATTTCGTCTTTCTTGCGCTCTTGAAACGCCACCACCACGGCTTTACGGGCATCGGCTTGCAGGGCCACACCGCCACCCGTGCGCACATCAAAGTCGCTGACCTTGACCTGCCCTCGGTTGATCAAGGTAAGCGCAAGGCGATCGGCCCAAGGGCGAAATTCCTCCATTAAATCCAGCGCCAGTGCAGCCCGCCCGGGGCGCAGGGCATGCAGAAAGCCCACCTGCGGATCCAGCCCCACCGCCTCCAGGGCGCTACGGCAGTCGTTCATCCACATGGCGTACAGAAAGGAAAGCAAGGCATTGAAACGGTCACGCGGTGGGCGGCGGGTGCGCCCGTCCATAGAGAAAGCTTCGCGCTGTGCCGGGCGCACCAGCAGGTTGAGCGCGCTGAAGTATTGGCGCGCAGCCTCGCCTTCAAGGCCGCGCAGGGCGTCCAGGTTATCTGCCTCCGGAAGGGCACGCAGCGTAGCGGCCAGATCGTCGGCACGGCGTGCCAGGGTTTGGGCCTCTTCCGCCGAGGCAGTTTCACGCGCGCCGCGCTGCAAGACCTGGCGTGTATTCTTGACTTTGCCCGCCACACAAGCCCGCGCCTGCTCCAGCGTAAAAGCAGGGTCGGCCACGCGCTGGAACTGCGCCTGGCGCAGCAGCACATTGCCACTCACAGCCCCCTCCAGCCGCGCCTTGAAGCGCCCGTTATCGTCCAATAGCACAAGGGCAATGTCTTCATCGGCCAAGCGGTGCATGAGCGGCGCAGACAAGCCCGTATGGCCAAAGCAGACCACCGCCGTCAGATGGTGCAGCGGCACACGCAGGCGGGTTTCGCGCTCCACCTCGACGCGCAGAGTATCGTTGTCCAGCCGCAGCCAGGCATCGGGCAGGGTGACGTACAGGGTGTTGAGCAGTTGCATGGCGGGGCAGTCAGCAATCGGGGTCAAACAGAGTTTTCCGGGCCTGCACCAGCGCACTTTGCGTAGCCTGGGGCTGGCAGCGCTCTTGCAGAGAGCAACCCTTGCAGCGCTGCGCCGCTGGCTCGCCCTGCAGGGGTGGCGGCAGTTGGCCGCTGGCGAGCATCTGGCGCACGGCGTTGGCCACTTCTTCCACCCGCGTGCGCAAAGCAGGCGTGATGGTTACCGTGCGGCGGCGGCGCGAACTGGCGTAGTACAGTGCCCCTTCGGGCACGGCATGGCCGGTCATGGACTCCAGGCACAGAGCTTGCGCGGTGAGTTGTAAGTCATCGCAGACGGCGATGTCAGCCGCCTTGTGGCGGCTGCCGTGCTTGTATTCCACTGGGTAGGGGGCGCCCTCAGGCGCGAACTCCACCACGTCGGATTTGCCGATCAAGCCCAGCGCATCGTGCCACAGCGGCAGGGCACGCTCGACGCGCAGGCCCTTGGCGGTTTCCACGCCGGGCTGATCGGTACGGACGTGCTCGGCATGACCACGCAGGGTATGGAGGTTGTCGTCAAACGCTTGCTCCAGATGGATCAGGCCACACTGGCGCGGGCAGTATTGCCAGTGCTGCAGGGCCGAGAGGGGAACAGGCTCGGGCGTCTCCATGGTTCAAATTTTTTTGCTGCGCCGGGGCTTGGCGGGCAGTTGGGGCGCAGGCGGCGCACCGGGCGGCAGGTAGTTGCTGGCAGTGACCCCGGATTGCCCCGTTTGGTCTTCGAGTTGCTGGCGTGCCTGACGGGCGATACTGCCGCCCACCTTGGCCGCTGTCTTGTTCTCCGCCAAGCCGGTGGCGCTTTGGCGCTCGGCAATCTGGCGTGTGGACAACTCGGCCAGGGCCGTAAAAATCAACTCCGCCTCGCTCATGTGGTCGCGCAGGTTGTGGCTGGACAGCCCCTTGGCCTCTTTGTGATCCGCCACGCTCAGGCCTGACCAGGTCTGGTGGATGAGGTTGGTGAGAACAGCGAACTCTCGGCCTTTCTCAACGCCGTGCTGGCTCCAGTAATCGGTGAGCTTGTTGCGCGTCTCCTGCCCCGTCATGCGCTGCTGGATCCACTTCTCACTGCGGCCCTGCTGCACCCAAGTCTGGCGTGCACGATCCAGCGCCTGGGCCGGGTCGGCAATTTCCTGCATGCGCTCATAGCCCACCCGGGCCAGCCACCGCTTGATGGGTTCGGCCTTGGGGCTGGGGATGGATTGCACGATGCGCAGCAGGCTTTCGGCGGTGGCGCAGTCGGTGAGGCGCTGTTTGCCGTCGGCGGCAGGCAATTTCAACTGTCGACAAAATGTCGACAGTTCAGCGCCGTCTTCGGCCTTGACCCGCTGCTTCATCTTGAACCAGTAGTCGCGCGCGTTTTCGCTGTCGGTCAGGATTTGCACGATGTCGATGACGGAGAACCACCAGGTGTCGGTGACCTCGTCGTACAGGCGGCGGATGGATTGGCCTTCAAAGGCGGTTGGGAGGGGTTTCATGGCGTGCTTTCCTTAGCCGGAAGCCCGCATCACAGCAAGCTGCCGCAGGCGTTGCCGACTTCGCGCTCAAAAGCCTTTGATAATTTCCGGATTCAATCCATCCAGAGGATCGAAATCGATACTGCCATCAGCGTTCACGGTCAAAGAGCCATGCACTTTGGCGGAGGAATACTGCCCGGATTTGCAGTTGTGCTGCCACCAGACGACCGTCAGCACTTCCATGCTGCCATCGGGGCGGGCCGAGGAAGCATCGTTCTCAAACATCCTGGGCAAGATGGCTTTGAGCGCCTGCGCGTCTGCATCACTGAAACCCGTTCGTTCGGCCAACTGCGGATTGATGCTGCCAAAAGTGCAATAGATGCCGCTGTCCACGCGATGCTTCATCCCCATGGTGTCGGAACCACGCTTTGTGCCGTCACCCTCGCCACTGACGCTTTTGGTGATTTGTGTGCTGGTGATAGAAACAGGTTCCACGCTGAACGCCGACTGGACGGTGACTGGGCCACGAATGGGAATGGACACACCACCCGCGTCGCCACCTGCCGCAAATGCAAACACTTGGCCAAACGCACGCACGTCGAACCACTTGGCGCAAGCGAGCTTGGCGGTTGCATCCTTGTTCGCATTCTTCTTGAAGGCCTCCTTGCCCAGGCCATTGGTAGCGGATTCCGCCCGATTGCGCAGGCTGGTTTCACCGTCCACCTTGCGATCATCGGATTGCACAAAAATGGCTTGGCCAGATTCCAGCAAGCGATCGCGCAGTTTGCGCTTAAGGCACACATCAGTGATCTCGCCAAAGCCGCCGTAGTCGGTGCGAGGGCGGTTGCCATTGAGCGGGTCTCCATTGGGGTTGGCATGTTTGACGCGCAGTACCACGGCGAAGTCGATTTTGTTTTGCAGTGAGCTCATGCAAATTCTCCGGAAGTTGATGTTTGGGCGGTTTCTGTTGCGTCGTCGGGCTCTTCTTTTAGCGGGCGTAAGGCCCGGCGCTGGCAGTGATAGCCCAGCAGAAATTCACCGCTCAGCGGCGTATCGGTCAAAAAATCCTGCGGATCAAAGCACGTCACGATTTCATCGAGTAAGCCTTCTTTTTTATGCAGTGGCCCAGGACGTGTGGCACGCAACCTGGAGATATAGGGGCGCAAGGACAGCTCGATAGTGCGCCACGTTGACACAGGGCGGTCTGCAAAGCGCTGCATCAAGCGCGCCGCCGAGGTGTCCCTCGCCTTCTCGCCTGCAGCGTAGAGCGCATAGCTCTCGATGTTTTCTGCAACCGCCAGTAGCCGACCAAACAAATAGTCGCGGCTGGCGCGCTCTTGCTCCAATGCCATCAGATACCCCCTCTCGTTGAAAAAACCTTTGAACAGTGCACAGGTAATGCCCAAGCAGCGCTCCCATTCCCATGCTTCCATGCCAACCCGATTGGCCGCACGGCGCACTGCCGATCGAAGCAAATCCAACGGAAGCGGCGCGCCATCAACAATGCAAGGCAACAACCTCTCCACGGTGGCGGCACACAATTTGTCGTCCGGGCGGCTGCCAAAGGCCGCTTCCGCAATGTCGCGCGGAGCTGGGGCACCGATGAATTGACGCTCCTTGCCATAGTTCTGCGGCCATGCAAATTGCCCATGCCATGCCTGCAGGCGTGCCAAAAATTCAGAGCTCTTGAGTTCACGATAGAAAGTGATGGCCATGCGCCCAGGGGTCGCGGAGTCCAGCCCCAACACCATCACTTCATCCCTGGGTGCAAGTTGTGCGGCGTAGCCCGCAATGGCCTTGCGCAGTTGCAAGCCGAAGGCCTGACCCGCATCGACAGGGTGGCTACCCAGCGCCCAATCTTGGGATGCTCCGCCAAAAGCCTCGAACGTGGCCAGCATGGGATCGGGAATCGGCTTGCCCGTTGGCTCCCAGGCCACAAATACCTGATCGCCACTGCGGTAGCCCTGTCGCTCAATCAACCAGCGCAAGGCGTTGTGCGCCTTTTGGGTGGCAACAAAGCCCACGCTCAAGGCCTCTTCGTCATTGGTGAAGCGCCCCCGGTAGGTATAGCCAGAGCTGTCGTTGGCGGAAATCAGCTTGGCCTTGTCACCGCCGTGGCGCAGTTTCGCCGGATGCTGCACAGCCAGTGCTGCTTGCTGTCCAGTCGCCATGCAAAGGCCATGCTTTACCCTGGTGCTCGTGTAGTAATCAATCCAGGATGCAATCAACGATTCGTCCATCCACGGGGCGGCGTTGGGGTCATCACCCACCTCCACCCGCCAGCGAACAAATGCATCATCGGGTGATTGTTGTGGTAACAAAACTCTGAAAATGGCGGGGACGCTGGCTTTGTCGCCCTCCCACTTTTTGAGCAATTTTCCATCCTCACCCACAGGGAGGATGCCCGCCTGGATCAAATCTGCCATCACACGGCCACCCTGCACATAGCTCAGGACGGCCTGCAGTTTGGGATGTGGATGGGTAGCAACCCAATCCGACAGTGATTTCAGGTAATCACGATATGGCTCGGCTGGGTCTTTGGCGAAACCAATGGTTACTTCCCCACCCAAAAGGGTGAAATCCTGTGCGAGGTATTGCAGCTTTTCGTGCAGCGGGTGGTTGACGGGCTTTTTCCCGCTGCGCCCTCCCGATGCCTCGGTACAGGGGATCAAGGTCACGCCCTGGGCTTTCTCCAGCACGGCTGCACGCCTGAACCTCCCGGCGCCATCGAGCACGATTTCAATCTGGGCGTTCTGGGTACTGTGGCAAATGGGCATGAGCGGCACTGAACCTGGTGACTCTTTGCCTTTGCACTCATCATAGGTGGCAAGAAGTTTGGGCAGCCAACTCATGCGCAGGCCCCCATCTCACTGGCGTCCGCATCCACGGGCCGGACGTCTTGATTAAGCCCGAAGGGTTTGACGCTCATGGTACGCACGAACCGGCGCTCGGTGCAACCCTGAGGAGGCGGGAATCGAATCACGCCATTGACCATGGTGGGCCGCCAGAAGCGGGCGTGCAGTTCTGTGCCGCCTGTTTCATCGGGGTAGTCAAAGCCATGGAACATCAAGCCAAAGGCCAGCTCCCCGGCATCGTCCTGTTCACCGGCACCTGAGCCAAATTCGCAGGCCTGCACATAACCTTGGCAGTCGCGCGTGCCGAGGAAAATATCCTGCCGCCCGCCGCGTTCCACCATGCGCTGGGCGATGGCGTGGTGCTTGGCTTCAATGCGGTCATCCGCCAATTCGGGGCGGTGCTCATTCCACTCGAAGTGGGCTCTCACCTGGTACTGCACGTCGGCCAGGAAGCAATAGCTGGCTAAATCGTTCCACGGTGTTTGATTCTTCTTTGCCTCATCTTTTTCACTCGGATAAATACCGTTCAAATTGATCGGTTTGACTCCCTTGGTCTGCGTGCGGATGCGCTTCATCACCCGCACTTCGTCGATCACCCAAATCAGCGTCGGCTTCCAGTAAATGGACTTGGCAATGCCCTTCAGCGCTTCGTAAGTAGGAATGTGGTACGTGCATTTTTCGCCACCCACCTTGCTCAAGGGATCGGTGAACAGGGCATAGCGTCCAGATACCTGGAACTCGATGCTGCGTCGAGGTTTAGACATACAAGGTCTCCATGGATGAAACGGGCTCAGTGGCCAGGCCAAACAAGTCGCTGTAGTAGCGCTCATTCAAACAAAAGATGCGGGTGTCCGGCTTGATCTCGTGCAAGGCCTTGGCAGCCATGAGCTTCTTGAGCACATGGGGAAACACATTGACGCTGTATTGCTGAGCCCGTCGGAGCAGTTCGATTTCCTGCTCCACGTCGTAGGCCACGCACAGGTCAGTAATCAATTTCTTGCCATCCGCCCCAAAGGGGACGATGACCGCCTGCGTGGCTGAGTCGATGGCGTGGAAGGCCTTGGCCGCCGTCATGAAGGCCTGCCGAAAAAAGAGCGGAGGTGCCGATGTCTGCTGGCGTACGTATTCATTTACGCTGCCTGTGTTGAGCGACAAGAGATTGAGCAGGGTGTCGTCCTGCGCGACATCGCCTGCCGCAAGTGCGTAGCTCATATCCGCCGCACGATCGAAAAAATAATAGCGGTAATAGGCACGCAACGCGGCAAGACTGAGCAGGTCGTTATCGAATGACGCTGGGTCTTGCTGGAACTCGTCCAGCACCCGCATGGCCGCATTGCGCCCCTCCAAAATGTCAGTCAACTTGTCGAGGTTTTCCACCTGCGGATTGACGACATGCACGCTGCCCATAGCACGCCGTCCGTGGCGGTTGCAGCGCCCTGCCGCCTGGGCAATTGCATCGAGCCCGGCCATGAAGCGGATCACGCTGCCAAAGTCCACATCCACGCCTGCCTCGATCAACTGCGTGCTGACACACAGCGTCGGCCGGCCATCATGCAAGCGCGCAAGCAGCGTCCCTAGGCGCGCCTTGCGGTGAGCCGGGCACATGTCGGTGCTCAAGTGAAACACAAGGCCTGGCTCCATCGCTGCAGCGCACAGCTCAAAAATGCGCCGTGCCGATGCCTTGGTATTGACGATAACCAGGCAGCTCCCGCTGGCTTGCACCTCAGCCACGGCGAGATCTGTCACCTCCTGATCGCTCCAGCCACCGGCTTTGCGCTGGTCGTTCACTTCAACACGCTTGAGTGCCTTGAAAAGGTGGCCAACATCGGGCATCAGCTCAGGCCCTGGCGCCAGGCGAATGGCGCCTAGGGCGGGGTTCACGCTGTCGAGCCGCGGCTGCGTGGCAGTGCACAGCAACACCGTCGTGTTGCACTGCGCCGCCAAAAAATTGATGGCGTTATTGAACAAGTGGGTGCATTTGACGGGCAGGGTTTGCACCTCATCGAATATCAACACCGCCCGGGAGAGCTGATGCATACGGCGCGCACCCCGCGTACCCGCGCCGAACAAGGTTTCCAGCAACTGCACCATGGTGGTGTAGACGACGGGCGCATCCCAGTTTTCGCACAGCACCTTCTCGCGCCAAGTCTGCTGCTCAGGCGTGAGGCTGCCATGGTGTTCCAGCACGACACGGCCCTGATCCTTCGGTGCGTCTGCGGGTTCGAGCACCTCGCGCACCACCTTAGCGTTCTGGTCGATGATGGAAGTAAAGGGAATGACGTAAATCACCCTATCGAGCCCATGCTCTTGTGCGTGGTGCAGCGCAAAACGTAGGCTGGCCAAGGTTTTGCCGCCACCCGTGGGAACGGTCAGCGTGTAGATGCCATTGGGCCGAGCGGCAGCTTGCCGACAATGCACAGAAATATCGTGGCGCAGGTGGTCTATGGGGTGCGTGGGCTGCCAATGCGCCAAATGGCTTTCCAGGCGTTCAATCAACACCGGCCAGCCGGTGTAGCGCCCGCTAGGCCGAAAACTATGCTGGTGTCGCTTCTCGAAATCGGCCGTGTCGATGCGGTCGGCATCAATCAGACAACTGAAAAGAAACCGCACCAACAAGCCCCATTGCTGCTGGGTTGTCACTGGGCTACCATGCCCGTGGTTGCTGCCCCCAATCAGCGCAAGCAATTCTTGAAATTTAGAAACAACGCGACTGTTTCCCAGTAAATCACGGCAGCGTTGCAACAGCTCGGGATCGGCCATGCGCTGCACTTCATCCAAATGGGTGCGCTGTTGTACTTTCTCCATGCGGCGGGCAAAGAGATTTGCCCCAAAGTCATCCGCCCGAGCGCCGATGCAGTCGATCAGGCCTGAATGGTGTGAAGCGATGCACAAGGCCAGCGCCTGGGCTGTTTCAAGAGTGCCTGCTTTGCCCAAAGCCTGCCATGCAAACTGCGCCCCTGCGGTGGAGTGATCCACCTTGCCTTTCAGGTCTTTTGCATCAACCCAGTCCTCGTCTTCATCCTGATTCAGCGCCCCGACGGCAGACTTCAAATAAGTCTGAAAGGCGAGGCTATATTTTCCCAAGTCGTGCAACAACCCAAGCAGCTCTCCGATATCCTGCAGACCAAGCTTGCTTGCGAATTGCGCAGCCAGCATGCCAACACCTGCCAAATGCTGATCGAGAGATTGCCAACTATCGTCCAACGAGCGGTGGTGAGCGACAAATTTTCGTGAAAGCTCCTGCTTTTTAACTGGCATCGAAAGTCTCCACACAACTTGATGTCTATACACCTATTAGCAGATTAACATACTGTTTGAAAATACAGTACACAAACAACCCAGATGTCCGACCAGTCCTTCGCCAACGCAGCCCTGCAGCAATTTGACGCCATCGTGCAAGCCAGCGCGGGCTTTCGGCCGCGTCCGGGCCAGCGCAGCATGGCGGCGCAGGTGGCCGCCACGTTTGCCCAGGCCGATCTGGGCAAAGAGGGTGGGGACGACCCGCAGCGCGCCATTGCCGTCATCCAGGCGGGCACGGGCGTGGGCAAGTCGCTGGCCTATTGCGTGCCGGCCATCCAGTTGGCGCTGGCGCGGGGCACGCGGGTGTTGATTTCCACGGCCACGGTGGCACTGCAAGAGCAATTGGTGCACAAAGACCTGCCCGCACTGGCGCAGCACATGGACCAACCCTTTGCCTTTGCCCTGGCCAAGGGGCGGGGGCGCTATGTGTGCAAGCTCAAGCTGGAGCGCCTGGCCAGCGGTGCCAGCCACGAGGACGACGACATTCCCGACGACCTGCTCGCCGCCGAAGCCACCGAGCAGCGCCAGGCGCAGCGGATGCAGCCCAGCCCGGCTGCAGGGCAGGGTGAGCGCATGCAGTTCTACGCCAGCCTGGCCGATGCGCTGGCCACCGGCCAGTGGGACGGCGACCGCGACCAATTGCCCACCACGCCCGAACCCGAACTCTGGGGCCCCTTGGCCGCCGATGCGCACACCTGCACGGGCAAGCACTGCCCGCTGTTCCACCAGTGCAGCTACTTCGAGCGGCGCAAGGCCCTGGTGGCGGCCCAGGTCATCGTGGCCAACCACGATTTGCTGCTGTCGTCCATTGGCGCGCGCCTCTTGCCCGAGCTGGACAACTGCCTGCTCGTCATCGACGAAGCCCACCACCTGCCCGGCACGGCGCTGGCACAGTTTGGCTGCGAGATGGATTTGTCGCGCCTGACCTGGATAGACAAACTCGCCAGCCGCGCACTGCGCATTGGCCAGCTCATGGAAGTTGAAGACATTGCCGACGTGCCGCAGCACGCAGCCCGTCTGCGCGCAGCCCTGCAAGACCTGGCGCGCCTGGTGCAAGACCTGTATGCCGAGCCCCTGAGCCTTTCAGCGCCTGGCAAAGGGCGCATGGCCACGGGTTCGCTGCCCGTCCGTGCGCGTGTGCCCCAAGGCCGCTTGCCCGATGCCCTGGCCGAGCCGCTGGGCCAGATCGCCCACCACGCAGGAGGCCTGCTGGAGGTGCTGCGCGCCATTGCCAAGGCGCTGCGCACCGCCTTGCGCGACACCCCGGCCGAGGCGCGGCGCCTGTCGCAATTGTTTGTGCAGGTGGGGGCGCTGGCGCCGCGCCTGGAGGGCGTGCACGCCTGCGCCCACCTGTTGTTGCAAGAGACGCCCGAAGGGGGCATTCCCGCAGCCAAATGGTTCACGCAGGCCGTGGAGGGCGAATTTCTGGTGCTGCGCGCCCACGCCAACCCCGTGCTGCCCGGGGCCACGCTGCGCCAGCACCTGTGGTCGGCGGTGCGCGGCGCGGTGCTGACATCGGCCACGCTCACCGGCTGCGGGCAGTTTGATTTTTTCCTGCGCGAAAGCGGTTTGCATGGCGACGCGGCCGTCACCACGCTGGAGGTGCCCAGCCCCTTCGACTACGCCCGCCAGGGCACGCTGGTGGCGCGCGAAACCCGCGCTGAGCCGCGTGACGCCCAGGCCTTTACCGCCGAAATGGTCGATGCCCTGCTGGCCGATCTGGCGCGGGTGCCTTCGGGCGCGCTGGTGCTGTTCACCTCGCGCGAGCAAATGCGCCAGGCCGTGGACCTGCTGCCCACCGCCCTGCGCGCCACCGTTCTGGTGCAAAACCAGTGGCCGCGCCAGCAACTGCTGGCCATGCACCGCGAGCGCGTGGGCCAGGGCCAGGCGTCCATCATTTTTGGCATGCAATCGTTTGGCGAGGGGCTGGACCTGCCGGGCGCGTTGTGCGAGTCGCTATTCATTGCCAAACTGCCTTTTGCCCCGCCCGACGACCCCGTGGGCGAGGCGCGCGCCGAATGGCTGCGCAGCAACGGGCGCGACCCCTTCAGCGAACTGGTGGTGCCCGCCACCGCCATGCGCCTGGCGCAATGGGTGGGCCGCGCCATCCGCACCGAAGAAGACCAGGCCCACGTGTACTGCTACGACAAACGCCTGGTGCGCACCGGCTATGGGCAGCGGCTGCTGGCGGGCCTGCCCCCCTTTGCCTTGCACCGTGAGGGCTCCCTATGACCCCATCCCCCATCCTTTTGGGCCACACCGTCGCCGTGCTGCGCGGCCGCGTACAAGCCTGCCCCCGCCCCGATGGCAGCCCGGGCAGCAGCGCCATCGCCAAGCAGCCCGTGCAAGGCCCTGTGGCCGTGCGCGCCCTGGGGCTGGAGGGTGACGAACAGGCCGACCCCCGCGTGCACGGCGGCCCCGAAAAGGCCGTGCACCACTATGCGCAAGAGCATTACCCCGCCTGGCGGGCTGAACTGGGGGATGTGCCCGTGCTGCGCAACCCCGGCGCCTTTGGCGAAAACCTGGCCAGCACCGGCGTGACCGAATCCACCCTGTGCTGGGGCGACCGCGTGCGCATTGGCAGCACGCTGCTGGAGGTGGCGCAAAGCCGCCAGCCTTGCTGGAAGCTCAACACCCGCTTCGGCCACGCCACCATGGCCCGGCGCGTGCAAGACACCGGGCGCGCCGGTTGGTACTACCGCGTGCTGGAAGAGGGCCACATTCAGGTTGGCGACGCCATCTGGCTGGTGGACAGGCCCCACCCCGATTGGCCCCTGGCGCGGGTGATAGACCTGCTCTACCACCGTCGGCTGGACCTTGCCCTGCTGCGCGAATTCTCCCGGCTGCACCTGCCGCCTTCGTGGGAACGCATCGTGCAGGGGCGCTTGGCCACAGGCGTGGTGGAAGACTGGAAGCGGCGCGTAGACGGTTGACGGCCACTGCGTTAAGCTTGCCCCATGTTGGTTTGCAGATCTTCCATGGCCCCCGCGGGGCGCGGAGCGCTCGCCCTGGCGGCCTTGTTGCTGGCCGCCTGCGGCAGTGCGCCGCTGCGCCCGTCTGCATCGATGGGCACGGGCATGGGGTATTCCACGCTGTCGGGCGAGCAGGCCAGCGACATTGCCATCCACGCCCTGGGCCTGGTCGGCACCCCCTACCGCTACGGCGGCAATACGCCCGAAGGCGGTTTTGACTGCAGCGGCCTGATCGGCTACGTGTACCGCAGCCGCGCCGGCGTGGCGCCGCCACGCACCGTGGCGCAGCTCAGCGATTTTGGCCAGGCTGTGGACAACGGGGATCTGCGCACGGGTGACCTGGTCGTTTTTGGCGGCCGCAGGCCCACGCATGCGGGCATTTACGTGGGCCAGGGCCGTTTTGTGCATGCGCCTTCTTCTGGCGGCGAAGTGCGCATGGACCGCCTCGACGGCATCTACTGGTCGCGCCAGGTAGTGGCCTTTCGGCGGCCCTGAAACCATCGCCCACCTGGCCGCGCGACAATAGCGGCCTATGACGCCCCCGCACATTCCCCACACCCCTGTTGTTTTGTCCACGCACGACCGCACGCGCATCGACGACGTGCGCATCAAGGCCGTGCGCCCGCTCATCACCCCGGCCCTGCTCGAAGAATGGCTGCCCGCGCCCGATGCCGCGCAGCAGTTGGTGGAGGACAGCCGCGCCGCGCTGGCCCGCATCCTGCACGGCCAGGACGACCGGCTGATCGTGGTGGTGGGGCCTTGCTCCATCCACGACCATGACCAGGCCATGCAGTACGCGCACGCGCTCAAGGCCCAGACCGATGCGCTGGCCCAAGACCTGCTCATCGTCATGCGCGTGTACTTTGAAAAACCGCGCACCACCGTGGGCTGGAAGGGTTACATCAACGACCCGCACATGGATGACAGCTTTGCCATCAACGAAGGCCTGGAGATGGCGCGCACCCTGGTGCTCGATGTCCTGAAACTGGGCCTGCCCATAGGCACGGAATTTTTGGACTTGCTCAGCCCGCAGTACATCAGCGAACTGGTGAGCTGGGGCGCCATTGGCGCGCGCACCACCGAAAGCCAGAGCCACCGCCAGCTCGCCAGCGGCCTGTCCTGCCCCGTGGGTTTCAAGAACGGTACGGATGGCGGCGTCAAGGTGGCGGCCGACGCCATTTTGGCGGCACAATCGGAGCACGCCTTCATGGGCATGACCAAGATGGGCCAGGCCGCGATTTTTGAAACGCGCGGCAACCAAGACTGCCACATCATTTTGCGCGGCGGCAAAGCGCCCAACTACAGCGCCGCCGACGTGCAGGCGGCCTGCGGGCTTTTGCACAAAAGCGGTCTGCGCGAACAGGTCATGATCGACCTCTCGCACGCCAACAGCAGCAAGCAGCACCGCCGCCAGATCGAGGTGGCGCACGACGTGGCCGCGCAGATTGCAGCGGGCGATACCCGCATCACCGGCGTGATGGTGGAAAGCCACCTGGAAGAAGGCCGCCAGGACATCGTGCCCGGCCAAACCCTGGCGCATGGCGTCTCCGTGACCGACGCCTGCATCAGCATGGCGCAAACCATCCCCGTGCTGCAGCAATTGGCCGAGGCCGTGCGACAGCGGCGCAACAGGCAGCGCTGAAACACGCCCCCACCGTGGCACATTGGGAAAGAAGCAGGTAGCATCCGGCCATGCATTTGCCTGAGAAACCCCTGCCACCATGAACCCTGCGCACCACCCCCACCGCCCAGCCCGCTCACAACGAGCAGGTTGAGCGGAGCAGCAGGCAGGGCCGCCATGGATCAGCGTTCTCCATCACCCCAAGACACGGAACAGCAATACAAGCTGCTGCTGGACGCCCACCGCGAGCTCAAACGCCTGGCACGGGCGCAGCACTTGCTCAGCAGTTGCAACGAAACCCTAATCCGCGCCACCTCTGAACCCACCCTGCTGCAAGCCATTTGCCGCTTGATGGTGGATGAAGGCGGCTATGGCCTGGCCTGGGTGGGTTTTGCCCAGAACGACCCGGGCAAAACCATTCGCGTCATGGCCCAGGCTGGCGAAGGTGGAGCGTTTCTCGGCAGCTTGCAATTGTCGTGGTCCGACCAGCATGCCGGCAGCCTGGGTCCGGCGGGGACTGCCATCCGCCAAGGCCGCAGCGTGATCATGCACAACCTGCACACTGCAAGCCACTTGGGGGATTGGGTGCAGGCCATCGCCCACCGCGGATTCAGCGGCCTGATCGCCCTGCCTTTGCGCACCAAAGGCCGTTGCTTCGGCGTGCTGCAGCTCTACGCCCCTGAAGTGCTGCACATCAGCCCCGAAGAGGCCAAGCTGCTGCAGCAATTGGCCGATGACCTGGCTTTTGGCATCCAAAGCCTGCGCGCCCGCGAGGAACAGCAGCAACTGCAGGCCTCCATCATCAAAATCGCCACGGCCGTTTCTGCGGCCACGGGAGAGGATTTTTTTGAGCAACTGGCGCGCAATATGTGCGACGCCCTGGGGGCCCATACGGGCTGCCTGGCGCGTCTGGTGCCGTCCGCCGCACCAGGGGCCTTGCCCAAGGCCCAGGCCTTGGCCATGGCGAGCAAAAACCGTTTGCTCGACCAGCGGCAGGAGTACGGCCTCGAAGGCACCCCCAGCGCGCAATTGCTCCAGCAGGCCCAGCTCGTGGTGCCGCGTGGGCTGCTGGAACTCTACCCACAGGCCCCCATCGTACAGGCCAGCCAAGCGCAGGCCTATGCCGGGCAGCAGTTGGTGGATGCGGCGGGGCAGCCCATAGGGATCATTTTTGCCTTGTTCCACCAGCCACTGGAACAGGTCGATTTCGTGACCACCGCGCTGCAAATCATTGCCACCCGCGCCGCCGCAGAAATTGAACGCCAAAGCACCGACCTGCGCTTGCAACAGCTGGCTTTCTACGACACCCTCACCGGCCTGCCCAACCGCGTTCTGCTGCAAGAGCGCATGGAGCATGCCTTGGCCAATGCCCAGCGCCGGGGCCGATCGGGGGCGCTGCTCTACATCGATCTGGACAACTTCAAAACCCTGAACGACACCCTGGGCCACGACAAGGGCGATCTGCTGCTGCAGGCTGTGGCCCAGCGGCTCGGCCAATGCATGCGCGCCACGGACACCGTGGCACGGCTGGGGGGCGATGAATTCGTGGTCATGCTCGAAGACCTGGACACTGATCCCCAAGCCTTGGCCATGGAAGCGCGCCATGCGGCAGAAAAAATCATCGGCGAACTCTCCCAGCCTTACGCCCTGGCCGGCTACCACTACCGCAGCACCCCCAGCATCGGCATTGCCCCTTTCCATGGCACACAAAGCAATGTCCTGGATTTGCTCAAACAGGCCGATCTGGCCATGTACCAGGCCAAGGCGGCAGGGCGCAATACCTTGCGGTTTTTTGACCCTGAAATGCAGTCCGTGGTCAACGCCCGCGCGGCGCTGGAGGACGACCTGCGCCATGCCCTGGCCACGGAACAGTTTTGCCTGCACTACCAGCCCCAGGTCGATCGCCATGGGAAGTTCATGGGGGTGGAAGCCCTGGTGCGCTGGAACCACCCCCAGCGCGGCATGGTGGCGCCCAGCGAATTCATTGCCGTGGCCGAAGACACCGGGCTGATTTTTGCGCTGGGCCGCTGGGTGCTGCATACGGCGTGCAAGCAGCTGGGGCACTGGAAAGACACCCCCCGCACGGCCCACCTGACCATGGCCGTGAACGTGAGCCCACAGCAGTTCCACCACGAACAATTTGCCGTGGAGGTGGCCCGCGCCATCGACGTGAACGAGGCCCCCGCCCGCCGGCTCAAGCTGGAACTGACGGAGAACATCCTGGTGCAAAACGTGGACCAGACCATCGCCACCATGGACAGCCTGCGTTCGCTGGGCGTGCGCTTTTCGCTGGACGATTTTGGTACGGGCTACTCCAGCCTGAACTACCTCAAGCGCATGCCGCTGGACCAGATCAAAATCGACCAGAGCTTTGTGCGTGACCTGTTTTCAGACCAGAACGACGAGGCCATCATCCACACCATCATCGCCCTGGGCCAGTCCCTGGGCCTGGAGGTGATTGACGAAGGCGTGGAAACCACCGACCAGCACATGCTGCTGGCCCAAGCGGGCTGCCCCGCTTTCCAGGGTTATTTGTTCAGCAAACCCGTGGCGCTGGATGTGCTGGAGCGCTTGCTGCTGCAGTAGGCTGCCGACCTCAAAAATGCAGCGCGTAGCGCAGTTGCAAGTAATTTTGGCCAGGGTTGGGTTTTCGGATGCCGGCGTTGGAACTGTGCTCCATGCGCAGCTGCCATTCGTGCTGGCGCTGCGCCCCATGCGCAAAGCCCACGGCCAGGTGCGATGCAAAGTTGAACCGGCTGCCCATCAGCCCATGGGCCGTGATGAAGCGGGGGCTGGAAAGCTGCACGCCCGTGCCCGCCTGGACAAACCAGGGGGATCGCCCTTGGTCGGCATGCCAGCGCAAAGCCAGCCCTGCGCCCGCCACCGTGCTGTGGCTTTTTCCTTGGGGGGGGTTGGCCGTCCATTGGGCCAGAGAAAAATCCCAAAGGCCGCGCCACCCGCCACCGCCCCAGTCTTTGCTCCAGCCTTTCCAGGGCAGGGTAGCGCCTATGGCCATGGATTGCCAGCCCCATTCGCCCTGACCGTATTGCGCATACAGGGCGGGGCGTTCGGCGGGCAGGTTTTGTGCACACACGGGGTTGGCGAACCCCCACGCTACCAACGCGCAGGGAAAAATGGCGCTGCGGCGCAATCCCGCGCCGCTTGCTTTTTTTTGTAAGGCCATGGAGGGGTCTGGTTGCGGGTGAATCTACACACGGGCAAGTGTAACGATTCGCACCCCAACCATCCCTCGGTCAATTCCCTGAGCCGCCGCCGTGGTGGCCATGGCGAGCACCCCAGCGGCCCGGGTGGCCTTCACCCCGGGGGCCCATGCGCGATCCTTTGGCATCGAACTGCTTTTGCTGCTCTGGCGTGAGCACCGCATAAAACGCCTTGACGGCATCGGCGCGCTGGTCCATTTGCGCATTGCGCTCCTGGCGCAGGCTGCGCATGCGGTCGATGCGCTCGGGGGTCGTGAGGTTGCGCATATCTTCACGCTGCAAGCGCTGCGCTTTTTGCGGGGGCTGCATGGCCTGGGTGAAAGCCTGCCATGCGCCTTCTTGCTCTGCCGTGATTTTCAGCTCGGTTTTGAGCTTGGCCAGACGCTCGGTGTGGCGTTTTTGCATGCGTTCTTGCTTGGCAGCGCCCTGCGGCGCGGTTGCAGTGGGGGCAGCCGCTGCGGCGGGGGGTGGGGTTTGGGCCCCTGCGGGCAGGACCAAACTGGTGGCCAAAGCTGCAGCGATGGCCCATTGGCGATGGGAGAATGGCATGGATGAGTCCTTTCAGAGAGCCTATGCACCAACGCACCCGCGCTGTGCATGGCCGCCAGTGTGTGCGCCCTCTGTAAGGCCTGCGTGGCGTTTTGCTGAGCCTGTGTAAAGTTACCCAAAGAAGCTTGGATCAATGAAAGGTTTGCGTGTTTAAGAACATGATCGTCTACCGCATCGCGCCCCAGTGGCAGATCGGTTTGGAAGTATTGGAAGAAGCGCTGCAAAAAGCGACTTTTACCGCCTGCGGCGCCACCCAGGAGCGCGCCAGCGGGTTTGTACCCCCCCGCGGCGAAGCCCATGGGCCGCTGGCGGAGAGCGTGGGCGGGCAATGGATTTTGCGCTTCATGACCGAGGCCAAGGTGCTGCCAGGCAGCGTACTGGCCCGCAAGGTGCAAGAAAAGGTCGATCGCATCGAACGCGAATCCGGCCGCAAACCCGGCAAAAAAGAGCGCCGCGACCTCAAGGACGAGGCCAAGCTTGATCTGCTGCCCATGGCCTTTACCAAAATGGGTTCCATGTGGGTGTGGATAGACCCAAAAGCACGCACCCTGGTGCTCGATACCGGCAGCCAATCGCGTGCGGACGAAGTGGTCAGCCAACTGGTGGAGTTGCTCCCCACGGGCTTTGCCGTGGCGCTGCTGAACACGCAAACCTCTCCGCAAACGGCCATGGCGCTGTGGCTCAAGGAACAAACCCCGCCTGCAGGTTTTACCGTGGACCGGGAATGCGAGCTCAAAAGCCCCGACGAATCCAAGGCCGTGGTGCGCTATGCCCGCCACCCGCTGGACATCGAGGAAGTGCAGCAGCACATCACGGCCGGCAAGCTCCCCACCCGCCTGGCCCTGACCTGGGACGACCGTGTGTCTTTTGTACTGACCGAAGGCCTGCAGCTGAAAAAAGTGGCCTTGCTCGATACGGTGCTGGAAAACAAACCGCAAGACGAAGGCGGCTTTGATACCGATGTGGCCCTGTCCACGGGCGAATTTTGCCGCCTGATCCCCGACCTGATCGACGCCCTGGATGGTGAAGCCGAAGGGGGCGTGCAGGCGGCGGCCCAGGCCGTTGCCGGGCGCAGCACCACCACCGGCCCCGCCCAGCCCCCTGCCGATACCGATCCGGGCACAGCACCGTTTTAACGCTTTTTTGAAAGCCTGCCATGGCACTGAACTGGGTGTGGATCGCGTTTTTCATCACGGCCTGCACCACAGCCGCAGTGCGTTGGTGGCTGGGCGAGGCCGATATTTTCACGGCCTTGCTCAAGGCGCTTTTTGACGGCGCCCGTTCGGGTTTTGAAATTTCTTTGGGCCTGGCGGGCATCATGGCCCTGTGGCTGGGCCTGATGCGCGTGGGTGAACGCGCAGGCATGGTGGCGCTGCTGGCGCGCATCGCCGGGCCCTTGCTGCGCCTGCTGTTTCCGGGGGTGCCCAAAGGCCATCCGGCGCAGGGCGCCATGACGCTGAACATCTCGGCCAATCTGCTGGGCCTGGACAACGCCGCCACGCCCCTGGGGCTGACGGCCATGCAAGAGCTGCAGTCGCTCAACCGCGGGCCCCAGGGCACGGCCAGTGACGCGCAAATCATGTTCGTGGTGATGAACACGGCCGGCCTCACCCTCATCCCCACCTCGGTCATTGCCATCCGCCAGAGCGTGGCCTTGCAGCAAGGCCTGGGGCCACAGTTCAATGCGGCCGATATTTTTCTGCCGACGCTGCTGGCCACCTTCATGGGCTTGCTGGCGGGTATTTTGGCGGTGGCCGTGGCGCAGCGTCTGCCCCTGTGGCGCGCCCGGTTTTTACTGCCGCTGCTGGCCTCCAGCGGTGTGCTGGTGGCGGCGGTGGCCGCATTGGCGCAATTGCCTGCCGAACAAAGCGCCCGCATTGCCGGCACCACGGGTGCCGCCGCCATCATGGGCATTGTGCTGCTGTTCATCGTGGCCGGGGCCTGGCGGCGGGTGAATGTGTACGACGCCTTTATCGACGGCGCCAAGGAGGGTTTTGGCGTGGCGGTGCAGATCATTCCCTACCTGATCGCCATTTTGGTGGCCGTGGGCGTTTTTCGGGCTGCGGGCTGCATGGACGCTGCCATGGCCGCCATTGCCCACGCCGTGGCCTGGGCGGGGCTGGATACGGCGTTTTTGCCGGCATTGCCCGTGGGCTTGATGAAGGTGCTTTCGGGTGCGGGGGCCAGGGGCTTGATGATTGACGTGCTGCAAACGCACGGGGTGGATTCTTTTGCCGGACGCCTGGCCGCCATCGTGCAGGGATCGACGGAAACCACCTTCTACGTGCTCGCCGTGTACTTTGGCAGTGTGGGTATCAGGCACCACCGCCATGCGCTGGCCTGCGCGCTTTTTGCCGACGCAGTGGGCTTGGTGGCCGCCATTGGCGTGGGCTACGCCATGCTGCGCTGAAACAGCGATCGGGCAGCGGAATTTGCGGGCGGTTTTCATTTTTTGCGGCCTGGGCTTGGGGCTTTGCTATTTCTTGTATTTCTATATTTCAAATTAGTAGTAGTAGTAAGGGCGCCACCTTTCTGTGGAAAAGGGGGTTTTTCTTTTTTGTGGCAAGGGTTTGGGCTCGGGGCAGGTATGGGGACAGGGCCGTGGCGGATTGGGGTGCGGATGGGGACAAACCGGGCTGGGTGGTGCAAGGTGTGGATAAGTCATGGCTTATGCCAGCAGGCTCCCCAGGCTTGTCCACAGGCGGCAAAGGCACAATACGGGCTTGCCATTTTTTGTAAGAACGTCTGTGACCGATACCGCCCGCCTCCCTCTGCCCGACCGCCTGGCCCTGGACCCGCGCAGCCCCCACCACGTGCCCGCCCTGTTTGCGCAGCAGGTGGACATTGGCATCCTGATCAATGGCAAGGAGCGTTTTGACGTGCAGGAGTACTGCGTGAGCGAGGGTTGGATCAAAGTGCCCGCAGGCAAGACCCTGGACCGCAGAGGGCGGCCGCTGCTCATCACGCTCAAGGGGAGCGTGGAGGTGTTTTACAAATAAAAAAACGCGCCAGCAAAAGGGCTTGGCGCGTTGTGTGGGGCGATGGGGGCAGGCAATCAGCGCCCCAGGATTGACCGCGCCACCAGCTCTTTCATGATTTCGGACGTGCCGCCATAGATGCGCAGCACGCGCGCGTCGGTCCAGAAGCGGGAGATGGGGTATTCGGCCATGTAGCCGTAGCCGCCGAAGAGCTGCAGGCAGGCGTCGGCCACGCGGCCGAAGACTTCGGTGGTGTGCAGCTTGAGGGCGCTCACGGCTTCGGGGCTGAGCGCGCTGCGCTCGTAGGCGGCAATGCTGGCGTTCAGGAAGGCCTCGGCAGCGGCGATGTCGCTGGCGCATTGGGCCAGGGTGAAACGGGTGTTCTGGAACTGGCCTATCGCTTGACCAAAGGCCTGGCGCTCTTGCACGTAACGCAGCGTGGCATCCAGTGCGCCCTTGGCGCCGTAGACGGCTTGCACGCCGATGATGAGGCGTTCGCGGGGCAGCTCGCGCATCATCTGCACGAAGCCCTGGCCTTCCACGCCGCCCAACAGGGCATCTGCCGGTACGCGCAGGTCGTTGAAGAACAGCTCGGACGTGTCGCCCGCGTGCTGGCCGATTTTTTCCAGGTTCTGGCCGCGGGTGAAGCCGGGGGCTTGGGTGTCGACCAGGAACAGGCTCACGCCTTTGGCGCCAGCGGCCGGGTCGGTTTTGGCGGCGAGCACCAGCAGGTCGCAGTGCTGGCCGTTGCTGATGAAGATTTTGCTGCCGTTGATGACGTATTCATTCCCATCACGCCGCGCCGTGGTGCGGATGGCTTTCAGGTCGCTGCCCGCGCCGGGCTCGGTCATGGCGATGGCGGCGACCGCTTCGCCACTGGCCATGCGGGGCAGCCAGTGGTCGCGCTGTGCCTCGGTGCCGCAGTGCAGCAGGTAGGGCGGGACGATGTCGTTGTGCACTTGCAGTCCGCCGACGAAGCCGCCGTAAACCCGGCGCGAGAGCACCTCGACCACTGCGAACGAGAAATGCACGCTGGCGCCGGGGCCGCCGTAGCCCTCCGGCACGTCGGCGCACAGGTAGCCGTTCTCCCCCATCTTGCGAAACAGTTCGCGTGACACCATGCCGGCTTTTTCCCAATCGCGGTAATGGGGCTCGATTTCGGTATCGCAAAAGCGTTCCAGCGATTCGGTAAAGAGCTGGAGTTCTGATTGCTGCTCGGTTGTGAGGAAGGTATTGGGGAGCATGATGCTATGAAAATAAAAGCTACCAGCGCTTGCTGGACAAGCGCTGGAGGCCAAAATGGCTTAAACCCGTTCGAAAATGGCGGCAATGCCCTGGCCGCCGCCAATGCACATGGTCACCAAGGCGTAGCGGCCACCGGTGCGGTGCAGTTCGGCAATGGCCTTGGTGGTGATGATGGCGCCGGTGGCGCCCACGGGGTGGCCCAGCGAGATGCCCGAGCCGTTGGGGTTGACCTTGGCGGGGTCGAAGCCCAATTCTTGCGCCACGGCGCAGGCCTGGGCGGCAAAGGCTTCGTTGGCTTCGATCACGTCCATGTCGCTGACCTTGAGGCCTGTGCGCGCCAGCACTTTTTGCGTGGCGGGCACGGGGCCGATGCCCATGTAGGCGGGCTCCACGCCGGCATGGGCGTAGCCCACCAGGCGGGCCAGGGGTTTGAGCCCCAGGGCGGCCACACGGTCGCCACCGGCCAGCACCACGGCACCGGCGCCGTCGTTGATGCCCGAGGCGTTGCCAGCGGTCACCGTGCCGCCTTCTTTTTTGAAGGCGGGTTTCATGCCGGCCAGCACCTGCAGCGTGGTGTCTGCGCGCACATGCTCGTCGGTGTCGAACAGGACAGTGCCTTTGCGCGTGGCGATTTCGACGGGGACGATTTGCTCTTTGAAGTAACCCGCAGCGATGGCGGCGGCGGCGCGCTGCTGGCTGGTCAGGGCCAATTGGTCTTGCATTTCGCGGCTGATTTTGTAGCGTTCGGCCACGTTTTCAGCGGTGACGCCCATGTGCATTTTTTGCCAGGGGTCGTGCAGGATGCCCAGCATGTAGTCGATGCTTTTGGCGTCGCCCATGCGCGTGCCCCAGCGGGCGGCCTGGTCGAAGTAGGGGCCGCGGCTCATGGATTCGGAGCCGCCGCCAATGGCCACGTCGCAATCACCCAAGATGATGGCTTGCGCCGCCGACACGATGGCCTGCAGGCCCGAGCCGCACAGGCGGTTGACGTTGAAGGCGGGCGTTTCGATGGGGCAACCGGCGTCGATGGCGGCCACGCGGCTCAGGTACGCATCCTTGGTGTCGGTGGGGATGACGTTGCCCATGACCACATGGCCCACGGCGTCGGGGGCGATGCCGGCGCGGGCGATGGCGGCCTTGACGGCGGTGGTGGCGAGCTGGGTGTTGGGCACGTCTTTCAGGCTGCCGCCGAAGGTGCCGATGGCGGTGCGGGCGGTGCTGACGACGAAAACATCGCGTTGGGACATGGGAAAACTCCTGTGATCAATGGAAAAGCGTTTCGATTTCGGCCGCGTAGGTCTTGTAGATGCTGGAGCGGCGCACCTTCATGGTAGCGGTGACTTCGCCGTCGTCATGGTCCAGCTCTTTGGTGAGCAGGTGGAACTTGCGGATTTGAGCCACCTGGGCGAGCTTGGCGTTGCCCGTGGCGATTTCCTGGTCGATGAGTGCGCGCACTTCGGGCGTTTCGACCAGCGAGCGGAAATGCGTGAAGGCAATGCGCCGCGCTTCGGCCCATTTGCCCACGGTTTCCATGTCGATCATGACCAGCGCACCGACGTATTTGCGTCCCTCGGCCGCGATGATGCATTCCTTGATGTAGGGGCTGGCCTTCATGGTGTTTTCGATTTCGGAGGGCGTCAGGTTTTTGCCTCCGGCGGTGATCATGATGTCCTTGAGGCGATCGACGATCTTGATTTGCCCATCCACCTCGCGCACCACGTCGCCCGTGTGCAGCCAGCCATCGACGATGCTTTGCGCGGTGGCCTCGGGGCTTTTGTAGTAGCCCGCGAACACCATGTCGCCCTGGATTTGCAGCTCGCCGCTGCCGCTGTCGTCGGGGTTGGCGATGCGGTAGCGCACGCCCTGGGTCACGGGCCCCACGGTGCCAACCACCACTTTGTCCAGCCGGTGGCCGGTGACCATGCCGGTGGATTCGGTCAGGCCATACACCTCGATGAGGGGCACGCCCAGGGTGCGGAAAAAACGCACCACGTCGGGCGCAATGGGCGCGGCGCCAGTGAGCGCCACATGCGCCTCGCGCAGGCCGATGAAGTTTTGCAGCGCACGCAACACCAGCCAGTAGTGCCAGGCGAAGCGCAGGCGTTCGGCGGGCGTCCATGCGCTGCGGGGTTTTTCGGCCAGGGGAGCGCAGGCGGACAGGGCGCGCTGGTACAGGGCACGGCGCAGGGGCCCGGTTTCCTGCATCTTGATGGTGATGGAGGAATGCAGCTTTTCCCAGATGCGCGGCACGCCCAAAAACATGGTGGGAGCGATTTCGCGCAGGTCCTCCTGCACGGTGCGGATGGATTCGCCAAAGTGGATCTGTGAGCCCAGGTAGATGGGGCAAAAGGTGGTGAGCATTTGCTCGGCCACATGGCACAGGGGCAGGTAGGACAGGTGCGTGGTGCTGGATGAAAGTTCCAGCCGCTCCACGATGCCCGGCACCACGCCACGCATGTTGCGCCACGAGATCATGGCCCCTTTGGGCTTGCCGGTGGAGCCCGAGGTGTAAATCATCAGGCCGATGTCGTCCAGGCGCTGGTGGGCCAGCCGCTCGTCGATGCGGGCGGGATGGTGTTTTTCCCGGCCCAGGGCTTCGATGTCGGCAAAGGTGGCAATCAGGGCGCGGTGCTCGGCTGCAAAGCTGCGCAGGCCCTTGGTTTCCATGACGATGATTTTTTTCAGGTGCGGGAGCTGATCCAGCGCAGCCAGCACCTTGTCGGCCTGCTCCTGGTCTTCGCAGACCATGATCTCGATGTCGGCATGCCCCACCACGTAAGCCACTTCGGGGGTGGGGCTGGTGGGGTAGACGCCCACGGTGATGCCGCCCACCAGGCCCGCGCCCATTTGCGCGAGCACCCATTCGATGCGGTTCTCGGCAATCACGCCCACATGGCCGCCATCGGACAGGCCCAGTTGCAGCAGGCCCTGGCCAAAATGCGCGGCGCGTTCGTAGTACTGCGCCCAGGTGAAGGGCTTCCAGATGCCAAAGTCTTTCTGGCGTATGGCCACGCGCTGGGCATCGTGCTGCGCACGCTCGCGCAGCATTTGCGGCAGGGTGAGTTCAGGGAGGGCTTGCATATTCATTACGACAGCCAACGTTTGCGGCGCTTGTAGTGCTTGATCTCTTTGAAGCTCTTGGCTTCACCGCTGCCGCCCATGCCGAGGTAGAACTCGCGCACGTCGGGGTCGTTGGCCAGGCTCTCGGCCGATCCGTCGATGA
>CAZRFF010000004.1:0-22307 GCA_964599265.1 uncultured Simplicispira sp.
AGCGAGTTGGTCATCTTCCTGAAGCCTACCGTGGTCACCAGCGCCAGCATCACCGGGGATCAAAAAGCCTTTGCCCCTTACCTGGAAGATGCCTTGCGCACCATGCCCGAACGCATGCCCCCTGCGCCCGTGCAGGAGGATGAGCAAAGGAGTCGGCCATGAGTCTTTTGCTTGACGCGTTGCAGCGCAGCCAAAACCGCAAGCCCCTGGCGCTGGAGCCTGCGCCCGCACCGGCGGCTTCCGTTGAGGCCCCTCCCGCAGCGCCCGTGGTTCCTCAGCCCCTGGAGTTGACGCTGGAGGCGCCTGAACCTCCGGCGCCTTCTGCGCCTGTGCCTGCTGCTGCGCAGATCCAGGCACCTTTGCCGCAGGCCCAACCCCCCGCTGCGCCTGCGTTGGCAGTGGCGCAGCCTGTGGTGGAGCCGCCCACCCAGGCGGCCCCCGCGCCTGTTTTGGCACCAAGCCCTGCTCCAACGCCAAAACCGCTACCACCACCACCGCCCGTGGCCACATCACCCTTGCCGCCACCGCCACAGGTGCCCCCTTCGGTCGGTGCGCCCCGCGAGGCAGGGCCAGGCACGCGAACCCACGCCCGCGAAACTGCCCAGGCCATGGTGGGGGCGTCTGCGGCTGCTGCGCACCCCAGGCCCAGCCAGGCTGCGCGCACGCGCCGCATGGTTTACGGGCTGCTGGCGGGTTTGGTATTGGCGGGGGTGTCCTGGTTGGGTTGGCAGTATTGGCTGGATATGCAACGTTCAAGCCTCATGCCGGTGGCGTCGGTGCCCGCGCAGCAAGCCCAAGGCGTGGTGGAGCCGCCCCAAGAATCGCCCCAAGAGGCCATGCCCGCCGCATCCGAGCCCGTGGCGCCTGCGCCGGAAGCTGCCATGGCCCCTTCCACGGCACCAGCCTTGCAAGCGCCTCCCGGTGCGCCTGTGGCGGCTGTAGCGCCCACCCCCCCGGCGCCGCTACCGCAGCCATCTGCCCAGGCTGCCGCCCCTGCGGCGCGCACTGCTGAGCCTGCACCCGCACGCCGGGAGGCACCTGCCAGCGCACCGGCAGCCTCTGCGCCAGCGGCCCGGCTCGTGCGCTCGCAGGCGCCGCAGCAATTGCAAGACGCCTGGGCGGCGCTGCGCCAGGGCAATGCCGCCCAGGCGCAAAGCCTGTACCAGCAAGTGCTGGACGAACGGCCTGACGACCCCGATGCCACACTGGGCCTGGCGGTCTCTCTGCACCGCCAGCACCAGCAGGACGCGGCTTGGGCGGCTTACCAGCGCAGCTTGCAACTGTGGCCCGACAACGAAACCGCCCGTACGGGGCTGCTGACCCTGCTGTCTGAATCCGAGCCCGGGACGGCCGAAAGCCGCTTGCAGGAATGGCTGCAGGCCCACCCGCGCGATGCCGATGCCCAGGCTGCCCTGGGCCGTTTGCTGGGGCGGCAGGGGCGTTGGGCCGAAGCCATGGGGCCGTTGGCCCTGGCACAGGCGCTGGCGCCCAGCAGCGCCGCCCATGCCTACAACCTGGCCGTGGCGCTGGACCAGTCCCGCCGCTACGAAGAGGCCCTGCGCATGTACCGCCAGGCACTGCAATTGGGCGCCGTTGGCGTGCCCGTGAAAGCGGCCGAGCGCCGCATCAATGAACTGCAGGAGCTGTGGGCGCAATGAGCCCGAACCCAGCAACCCCTGGCGCACCCGCCAGTCCAGGCGCACCGGCAGGCGCTCCTCCCATGCGTCTGGGCGACAGGCTCCAGCACATGGGGCTGGTGTCTGCCGACCAGATCCAGATTGCCTTGCTGGAGCAGAAAAAAACCGGCAAGCAATTGGGCGATGCGCTGATTGCCTTGGGCTTTGTGACCGAAGAGGCCATGCGCGAGGCGCTGGGCCAGACGCTGGGGCAGCAAACCATCCAATTGCAATCGGTGCTGGCCGACCCCGCCGCCCTGGCGCGCCTGCCCAAAGCCATGGCGCTGCGGTTCCAGGCCTTTCCGGTGTCCTTCCAGGCCGAGGCGCAGAAGCTGGTGCTCGCCAGCCCCAAGCCCAACGACATCATCGCGGGCGACCAGATCCGCGCGCATGTGGGCCTGGGGGTGTCCATCGACTGGCGTTTGGCCAGCGCGGCCGACGTGCTGGCCGCCATCGACCAGTTCTATGGCTACGAGCTGTCCATCGACGGCATCATCCAGGAGATAGAAACCGGCCAGATCGACATGGCCTCGCTCTCGCAAGGGCAGGGCGGCTACAGCCACCCGGTGGTGCGCCTGGTCGATGCGCTGCTGTCCGACGGCGTGCACAAGCTGGCATCGGACATCCACTTCGAGCCCGAAGGGCAGTTTCTGCGCATCCGCTACCGCATCGACGGCGTGCTGCGCCAGGTGCGCGTGCTGCACGGGCGCTACTGGAGCGCCATGCTGGTGCGCCTCAAGCTGGTGGCCGGCATGAACATTGCCGAAAGCCGCGCGCCGCAGGACGGGCGGGTGTCGCTCTCCATCGGCGGGCGCAATGTGGATTTTCGTGCCGCCGTGCAGCCCACCATCCACGGCGAGAACTTCGTGCTGCGCGTGCTCGACGCCAAGCGCGGCATTGTGGACTACGACAAGCTGGGCCTGACCGAAGACCAGTACTACCTGCTCAACCTCATGCTGGCGCGGCCCGAGGGCATCATCCTGGTGACCGGCCCCACGGGCTCGGGCAAGACGACCACGCTGTATTCCGTGCTCAGCCACATGAACGAAGAGAGCGTCAACATCATGACGCTGGAAGACCCGGTCGAATACCCCATCACGCGCATCCGGCAGACCTCCATTTCGGACGGCAGCAAGATCGACTTTTCCGACGGCGTGCGTTCGCTCATGCGCCAGGACCCGGACATCATCCTGGTGGGCGAGGTGCGCGACAAGGACACCGCCGAAATGGCCTTCCGCGCCGCCATGACGGGCCACCAGGTGTTCTCTACCCTGCACACCAATTCGGCGCTGCGCAGCTTCCAGCGCATCAAGGACCTGGGCGTTTCGCCCGAGGTGATGGCGGGCAACATCATCGGCATCGTGGCCCAGCGCCTGGTGCGCCGCGTGTGCGTGCACTGCCGCGAGGCGGTGCAGATCACCCCGGAAGGCCTGGAGGCGCGCCTGATGGGCGACCAGGCTCTGGGGCACACCGTGTACCGCGCCCACCCTGGGGGCTGCGAGGCCTGTGGCTTCCAGGGCTACAAAGGGCGTCTGGCCATCATGGAGTTGCTGCGCATGGACAGCGGGCTCGACGAGCTCATCACCCGCAATGCCAGCCTGGGCGAGCTTACCGCCCACGCCATGGCGCAGGGCTTTGCACCCATGGCCGAAGACGGCCTGCGCCGCGTGATCGAGGGCGTGACCACCATTGAAGAGGTGGGCCGGGTCGTTGACCTGACCACCCGCCTGTAGGGGAGCCGCACGCACCATGCCGCGCTACCGCTACCGGGCCATCAACGAAGGGGGCGACATCGTCAAGGGCGAAATCACCGCCCTGCACGAGGCCGACCTTCAGGCCCAGTTGCGCGCATCGGGCCTCTCGCCCATCCGCTATTCCGAGGTGCGCCGCCGCGCGCTGCGCCTGGCCAGCCTGCCCATGCGGGAGCTCATCAACCTGCTGTTCCACATGCAGATGCTGCTGCGTGCCGGCGTACCGCTGATAGGCGCGCTGCAAGACCTGCGCGACGGTGCCGACAGCCTGGAACTGCGCCAGGTGGCCGCCAGCCTGATGGACCGCATCCAGAACGGCGCCACCCTGGCCGACGCCATGGGCGCCGATCCGGGTATTTTTTCCGATGTCATGGTGCACCTGGTGCGTTCGGGCGAAATTACCGGCCAGCTTGCGGAGGTCATGGCCGAGCTGGTGCGTTCGCTCAAATGGCAGGAAGAGCTGGCCGCGCAGACCAAGAAACTGCTCATGTACCCGGCGTTCGTCACGGTCACCATCTCGGGCGTGGTGGTGTTCCTCATGGTCTACCTGGTGCCCCAACTGGTGGGCTTCATCCGCAACATGGGCCAGGAAATCCCGCTGCAAACGCGCCTGCTCATCTGGTTGTCGGAGGTGTTTGTGCATTACTGGTGGGCCATCCTGCCCATGCCCGTGCTGCTGGTGGTGGGCGTGGCCGCCGCAGCGCGTGCCAATGACCAGGTGCGCTTCAAATTGCACCAGGCCATCCTGGCCATACCGGCGGTGGGGCCGGTGGTCAAGAAAATCATCCTCGCGCGCCTGGCAGACAGCTTTGCGCTCATGTACCGCACCGGTATTCCCGTGATCGAGGCCCTGGGCTATTGCGAAAAAATCACCGGCAACCTGCCCGTGCAGCGCGCCTTGGCGCGGGCGCGCGAGCGCATCGCCACGGGCACCTCCATCAGCGATGCGTTTGCCCTGGAAAACCTGTTTCCATCGCTCGTGGTCCGCATGCTGCGGGTGGGTGAGGCGACCGGCGCGCTGGATGAAGCGCTGGCCAACGTCAGCTATTTCTTCACCCGCGACATCGAAGAATCCATCGACCGCGTCCAGGCGCTGATCGAGCCCGTGCTCACCGTGGTGCTGGGCCTGATCCTGGGCTGGATCATGCTCGCCGTGCTGGGCCCCATTTACGACACCATTTCCAAGATCCGGGCATGACGCAGCGCACCCACTCCCGCTCCCACCTGCTGCTGGTCAATCCTTTGCAATCGCAATGGCTGGGGCCACAGGGGCAGCCCTTGCCAGCGCCTCCAGGGCCCACGGCCAGTGTGCGCGTGGTGGCCGATCTGGTGGAAGAAACCCACATCCGCATCGACGTGCCGGGCCTCATGGGCAAAGACCGGCAAAGTTTCATCGGGGTGCAATACCAGGCCCAACTGCCCGACGTTCCCCTGCGCGCCAGTTGGGAGCGCCCATCGGCCCAGCCTTTGCTGCCCAAGCCCTTCAGCCTGCACGCGCTGGGGGCCTCGTCGCCCGCCCTGGTCGAGCAGTTGCAAACGCTGGCCCAGGCCGGGCAGGCCATTGAAGGCGTGTGGGCGCTCAGCTACCTCATGGCCCATTGGGCGGCGCGCCACGCCCATGTGCCGCAGCAGGGCTGGTTGTTGCTGTGCCTGGGCCTGCCCTACGGCATGCGCATGGTGCTGCTGCACAACCGGGTGCCCGTGTTCTCGCGCCTGCTGCTGGAGGCCGATGCCGGCCCGCAGGGGCGGGAAATCGCCCTCACGCTGAAATACCTGGCCGATAACCGCATCGTCGATCGCGATGCCAAGGTGGCTGTGCTGCCCATGAACCCCGAGCCCGCGCTGCAGCAAGATTTGCAGCGCCTGGGCCTGCATTTGCTGCCCCCTGTGCCCGTGCGCAGCGCCCATGGGGTGCTGGCCGAAGTGTTGTCCTTGGCCGGGCCCAGGGCGCCGGGCCAATTGGCCAACGATACCTTGCGCCGCCACCATTTGGCTGCCCGTGCACGGCGTGGGCTGCACTGGGCCACGGGGGCCGTGCTCTTGGCTGGGCTGGCGGGGCTGGCGGTGCAAGGCCGCGATGTCCTGGGCAGCGCAGACCAAAGCCGGCAGTGGCGGGTGCAGGCCGCGCAAATGGAGCAGGAGTCCGCCCAGTTGCGCGCAGACCTGGAGCGCCGCCATGCCAACGTACCCATGCTGCGCCTGGCCATGCAGGTGCAGGCCGCCGAGCTGCAAGGCGGTGTAGACCCCACGGCTGCGCTGTGGCAGTTGGGCAGCCTGATGCAAGTGCAGACCCAGGCCCAATTGGTGCGCAGTGAGCTGGCCTTGCGCCCGCAGCCCTGCGCCGCGCCATCGGCCAACCCCGCAGAAGCTGCACCAACCCCAGCCGATGCGCAAACCACCGGCCTGCAACCCGAATGGGTGTTTGAAATCCGCCCCAGTGCCGAGCTTGCGCCGCGCCAACGCCAGGCCTTGCTCGAAACTTTGGTGCAATCCATAGGGGCGTGGCCTGCATGGCAGGTGCGTACCGACCCAGTGCGTGCAGAAAGCACCGCGGCGCTTGCGGGCGGGCAGGGCGCCGCCACCGATACGGCAGCCAGTGCCTGGCGCTGGTGCCTTGCACCGCGTGCGCAGCAGGAGGCCCAATGAGTCCCCAAATGCGTGTGGTCTATCCGCTGGTGCGCCGTTCCATCTGGGGGCTGGCGGGGGTGGTGTTGGCGCTGCTGTTGGCTTCCGTGGCCCTGTGGGGGGTGCGCCACTTTTTGGCGCCCGATTGGCAGCGTGCCCAGAGCGCCATGCAAGAAGCGCAAAACCAACTGGAGGAAATCCGCAGCCAGGAAGCCGACGTGCAGGCCCATGGCGCGGACTATGCACAGCTCGTGGCCGCAGGCTTTGTGGGCGGCGAGCCGCGGGCCGCGTGGGTGGAAGACCTGATGAACGGCGTGCAAACCCTGGGATTGCAAAGCCGCATCGGCTTTACCCTGGCGCCCCCCGAGGTGTTGCCCTTGGACCAGGCCGAGGCCGCACAAGCCCAGGTGCAACGCCACGTGCTGCAATGGGAGTTGGTGCGGGTGCACGACATCGAGGCACTGCGATTGGTGGCCTTGGTACAGGCACGCTACAAGCGGGTGTCTCGTTTGGATGCTTGCACGTTCGAACAACCAGGCACCGAGGGGTTGACTGCGCGCTGCCGTGTCAACTTTTTGCACATTGACCCCGTGCCTGGGGCCGACAACAATGCCAAGCCATAGGCCCCGGAGCCCTGACATGCCCCATGCCCCTGCGCTCATCCGTAATGCCCCCCTGCGGGTGGCGCTGATCGGCCTGTGGGTGGCCAGCGCACACGCTACCGCGCCCCAGCCCGCCGATGTGGGCAGCCCCACCGCCATCACCCAATGGCCCCGCGTTTTCTTCAGCCCCGAACAGCGCGCCGCCATCGAAGAGGCCCGCCGCCAGCCGCAAGGCCCGCAAAGCGGTCCCGAACTGTCCGCGCCTGCCGCCCCCCCCGTGTATGCCGTCGAAGGCCTGGCCCTGGGCGGCAAAGGTGCCACGGCGTGGATCAACGGGCAAATGCTCCAGCAAGGAGAAACGTTGGATGGCCGCACCGTCCATATCGAAGCAGGCGCCGTGCGCCTGCGCCGCGCCGGCGAGGCCGACATTGTCCTGCGCCCAGGCCAGCAAGGCACAGAACCTGGCGCCCCCATCCAGGATGTGATTTCGCCGGGAACCATTCAGAAGAAATAAGCCGTTTACGCCCATTCCATCAGCGGTAGAAGCTATGAAAAACAGAGCAATTCAGCGCCACTTGCCCCCATCCGCCACCGGCCGCGGCACCGGTGCGCGGGGCTTTTCTCTGGTGGAAATGGCGCTGGTGCTGCTCATCGTAGGCCTGCTCGCCGCCGTCTTCCTGCCCGCCACCAACGTGATGCTGGACAACAGCCGCCGCAAGGAAACCCGCGCCAAGCTGGAGGCGTTGGAGCAGGCGATGGTGCGGTTTGTGGTGGTGAACCGGCGGTTGCCTTGCCCGGCGGATGGGCGTTTGCGTTCTGGCAACGTGAACTATGGGGTTGAGCTGCGACCAGTGACCGGTGTCTGCACTGTGATTAATCAAGGAGTTGTTCCATGGCGTTCATTGGGATTGAGCGCCAACGACGCGGCCGATGCATGGAATACTCAGATCACCTACCGAACACGCGGTGATCTATCGCCAGGCCCTGGAAGTTTTGGCCTCACACTTGATCGTGCGCTGGATATGGGGGACTGTGATCCATTGGGTACTGGGTTAGCGGTTAGTCAGACATTGGGACTGCATGTGCGATTTGGGTGCAGAACGAATCTTCCTCCACCACCATGTTCTTCCACAAATCTTGGATCTTGCACAAGTCCTTTGAACTGGTTGACCGGTCGAGGTTTGCAAGTAAATACTGGAAATAATGGTACTTTGGTGCTGATGAACCCTGCGCTGGGTACTGGTGCTGCATATGTTTTGATTAGTCATGGCGCCAATAGGCATGGCGGCTATCCTGTAGATCCCAGCCCTTTGGGGCCACCTATCAATACTATTGATGTACTACCCCCGAATCGTGGTAATTTCGAAGAAAACACCAACAAAAACAATAATGTATTACAGCCTTATTATGTAGATATTGAATTAAATGAGGGGCCTGGGGCTTCCCATTTTGATGATATATTAATATACCCGTCGGTAATGTCTGTTGTTATGGCTGCTGGGCTGGGTCCCCGCAAACAGCCATAACGTGGTTTAAATATGTTCCCCGTGTATTTTCAGGGAAAAAGTCGCCAGATGGGTGGCGCCGTACTGGCGGTCGTTGCCGGGCTGCTGGTGATGGCAGCATCAACCCTTGCAATTCGCATGGCGCGGCAGATGCAAGACAAAACGGCGCAACAGCAGCTGACCCAGCAACGCATGGAGAGAATTGCCAAGTCGTTGGAAGTCTATTGGGTTGTACATGGCTGTAAGCTACCGAATGGCGCTTTGGGTTCTGGTAAAACCGGTGATGAAGTTGGAGGAGGTACAACCGTACCGTGGAGAACATTGGGTATTCCCCAGGTCGATGCACTGGATACGTGGGGCCGAAAAATCAGCTACAAAAAAGATGGAGCGGTTCAAGTTTTTGGTGGAATTTCTGAAACATTTGACTGGGCATTGATTAGCCATGGGCCTACAGGTTTTGGTGCATGGGTTGTCAGTGAACCAATTGATCGACAAATCTCGGCGCCAAGTAATTTGGATGAGTTGGCCAACGTAAATCTCAGTGGCCTCATCAAAGTCATACAAGAAAAAACGGGTTCTGATGTGCTGCCCGTTGATTTGTTTGATGATTTTTTATTGTGGGGGAGTTTTGATGAAAGTTTGTGCAATATCAACAAAATGAGTACCAAGCGTCTTGATTCGCTCACCCCAGTCACCTACACCGGCAGAAACGCCAACACCGCATCCATCACCTTCGACAGTGCCACGACCAGGGGTGCCATGGCAGTAAGCTCCACCGGTGGCATGATCTCGCGCAATGCGTATGGCACTGGCATTGGTGTATGTTCCGGCCTCTGTGACACCGATGCCAATTCGGCGCTAGACAGCAGCAAGTCTTTGGGTTTCAAACTTTCCGGTGGGAAAACCGCCGACAAATTCGCGCTCGGGGTACTGAGCCTCAATCCAACGGTGCAGGTCTCCTTCACCTTCAAGCTGGCCGGGCTCAATGTCGGGGTGCCTGTGGTCTATCCGGCACTGCCCAATCCGCCTGCTTCCATCGTTCCGTACGAGCTGACGGTGGTGCCCAACCTCATACCCAGCACTGCGACCCCCTTTGACGAAGTGGTGGTGACTCCTTTGGGTAGTTCATCGTTCTTTATCGCCAGCATCCGCTTCTGCACGGCGGCTGAAAACTGCAACTGAAGGGGCCCGCACCATGCCCCCAGACTTCGAAGACTCCGCCTACGCCCGCGCCAGCCTGCACCGGGCGCTCAAGGTGCGCAAGCAGCGCCGCCGTTGGCAGCAATTGATCGGCATTTTGTTGTTGCTGGCCGGCTATGCCAGTTTGGCGGTATCGGCCGATACCGCCAGCGAATGGCTGCTATTGCGGGTGGTGGGTGGTTTTGTGTTGCTGTTTGTGGGTTTTTTCGTCGCCATTGGCCCTACGGTGGCGGCCCTGCTGGGGGACCATGACTGAGCCCACAGCCATCCCCCCAGGCTTGCCTGCCGATGGCGGGGCTGGGCCCCGCTGCCCTGTGCTGTGGGTGGAAGACGATGGGGCGCTGTCGGGCTGGGTGGCGGAGTCGCTGCAAGACGATGGCTGGCCCGTGCTGGTGGCGCACGACAGGCTGCAGGCCTTGGCCGTACTGGAGCGCGCTGTGCCCAAGCAGCAGGCCTGCGTGGCTTTGCTGGACATGGGCTTGCCGCCGCGCCCCAGCCGCCCCGACGAAGGCCTGCTGCTGCTGGCGCAGTTGGTAGGGCAGTGGCCGGCGCTGCAGGCCATCGTGCTGACGGGGCAGCATGAAAAGGCGGTGGGCCAACAGGCGGTGCACGCTGGGGCGTTTGATTTTTTGGCCAAACCCGCTTCCTTGGCGGCCCTGCGCCAGGCGCTGGAGCGGGCCGCGTGGTTTGCGCTGCGCCAGCAAGAGCTGCTGGCCCAGGGGCGCGTGCAACTGACCGTGCCTGCACAGCTCTCCGAAGGCCTGCGCGAAGCCAGCGACCAGGTGGCCGAGCAGCTCATCCGCCATGTGCTGGGCAGCAATGGTTTCAACGTGGCTGCCGCCGCGCGCACCCTGGGGCTGGAGCGTGAGCAGCTCTACTACCACATGAAGAAATTCGGCATCCAGCGCCAGCCGGCGGCCAACCCAGGCGAGGGCGGTTCGGCATGACCTTGCTGCCGTGGCTGCTGGTGGCCTTGGGGCTGCTGCTGCTGTTGGTGGCCTGGGTGGTGTGGCACCGGGGGCGGCGTGCGCACCAGTGCATTGCCGCATTGCTGGCCCTGCCGACCGACATGCACCCGCTGCGCTGGCCCGAGCGTGCGTACCCCATCCTGGCGCGGTCGGGCATTGGCGGCATCCATTGGGAAGGCGTATGGTTTGGCGACCCGGTGCAGGGCCACTGGGGGCAAGCACTGGCGCCCCAATGGCCGCGCCAGACCCTCAGTGCGGGGGATGACTGTACCGTGGAACTGCGCTGGGCCGATGTGGCCCGCACTGACGAAACGCGGGCCCTGGCATTGGCCGTGGTCGAGGTGTTTGCCCAGACCTGGCTCTCGCGCATGCGCGAGCGCACCCAGGCCGTGGCCGTGGCCCTGGCCCAGCGGGCCCAGGTGCAGTTGTACTGGCAGCACGATATGCGCAACCTGGCCCAGTGGGTGGGCTTGCTGGCCGAGGAATTTGGCAGTGCCACACCTGCGCAATTGGAGCGCCTGGCGCAGCGCCTGCAGCGCCAGGCGCCCTTGCTGCAGGCCCGTGCCAATCAACTGCTGGCTGTGACCGAAGCCTCCGCCCCTGCGCAGAGCGCCACCAGCCCACCGATCCAGGCCTTGGGCTTGCTGCAAAACGCCGCTGAATTGGCGGGGTTGGCGGTGGAGGTGGTGAATCAAGACGGGGGTGATTTGCCCCCCCTGCTGCTCGATGCCACAGTGGCGCAGGCGCTGGAGCGTGCGTCGGACAATATTTTTTCCAACCTGGCCCGCGACAGTGGCGCACGGCATGGGAGCGCTCCATTGCGCTGTGAATGCGCGGCGGCGGCAGACGTGTTGCAAGTGCGCTTGCACACCCCGCATTTATCAACGCCTTGGCCGCGCAGGGCGTTCGAGCCGCTCAAGTCGCCCACGGGCTCGGGCATGGGGCTGTACCAGGCCCGCCGTTCGCTGCGCGACGTGGGCGGCGACCTGCAAGCTGTCGAAATGCCCGAAGGCGTGGTTTTTACGTTGAACGTGCCTTTGCTGGGGGCGCAGCGTCAAAAAATTTGACTGTTGCCACAGAATCAGTCTGTGCACAATGGGTTACAAAGGTGGCCATGGGGGCTGCCAGGTGAAGACCAAGGAGTGTCGAATATGAAACCTCTTTCCATGCGCCGTGCAGGCCTCAAGGCCCAGGCCGGTTTTACGCTGGTAGAAATTGCCATTGTGCTGGTCATCATTGGCCTGCTGCTGGGCGGTGTGCTCAAGGGGCAGGAGCTGATCGAGAACGGGCGCGTCAAGAACGCGGCCAGTGACATGAACGGCATCGTGGCGGCGTACAACAGCTACCTGGATCGCTACCGCAAGCTGCCGGGGGATGATGGGCCCAATCTGGCTGCACTAACGGCACGTGGTGGAAGCTGGACGACGATCACTGCTTTTGGTAATGCCAACGGAATCTTGGCTATTAATGCAGCGCAAACTTTCACCGGCGGTGGTGAAGGGGCAGCATTCTTCCAGCATCTTCGGGCAGCAGGCTTTATCACGGGCAACCCGGCGGATGCAGGTGCCAACGCATTGCCTGTCAATGCTTGGGGTGGGCGTGTAGGTATTACCAACGTGGCTGTGCAAGGCCGCCCGGCTGCGCGTGTGATGGTGTGCCTGGGCAACGTGCCGGGTAAGGCTGCTGCGGCACTGGATGTGCAACTCGATGACGGCCGTCCTGACAACGGTTCGTTCCGTGCCACCCAGGGTGCTAACAACGTAGTCCCGGCTGGTGCTGCGGCTGGGTACAACGAAGACCAAACCTACACCGTCTGCCGCGACATCACCTGATGCGCCCGCAGCGCCTTGGTGCGCTGCTTTTGGCCCATAAAAAAACCGCCCGGTGCACACCGGGCGGTTTTTTTGTTCAGGAACCCTGCCGAATTACTTCAGCTTGGCTTCCTTGTACTCGACGTGCTTGCGAGCCTTGGGATCAAACTTCATGATCGCCATTTTTTCGGGCATCGTCTTTTTGTTCTTGGTGGTGGTGTAGAAATGGCCGGTGTCAGCGGTAGACACCAGCTTGATTTTTTCGCGTCCGCCTTTGCTTGCCATGGTGCTGCTCCTTAAGCTTGGCCACGTGCGCGCAGGTCGGCGAGCACGGAGTCGATACCATTTTTGTCGATGAGGCGCAAAGCAGCGCTGGAAACGCGCAGGCGCACCCAACGGTTTTCGCTCTCGACCCAGAAACGGCGGTATTGCAGGTTCGGCAGGAACCGGCGCTTGGTTTTGTTGTTGGCGTGGGAAACGTTGTTCCCTACCATGGGCTTCTTGCCCGTGACTTCACATACGCGTGCCATTGTGGACACTCCGATCAAAACAGCCATCACTGGCGACTGGGTGCGCTTTTAATGCTTGCCCGGTCTCGCTCTGGCCTCACCTCGCCATGAAAAAGGGTGGCGGTAGCCCCTTGCTACCCACACACCCTCACGGGCATGTTTTGGTAGAAAAGCCGTCGATTATAGCTTTTTTGTGCGTATCTGGCTATGGGGCATGGTGGGCTGCAACGGGCGTGCGCGATGGGGCGCGACAGGTTGTTGTTTTCTTTGCGTGCAAGGCTTGACCAGGGTAGGCCCGGGCCACTATTCTGCCCTTGGGCTGGCTGCGAGGGGCCGGGTGCAGTGCGCCCGCAGGGCAGCTGGTTTTTGTGGAGTTCAAAATTGATGCCAAACACCCCCATGATTGATTTGCTGGAGCGCCTGCAGGCGTTGGTGGAACGGGATACGGGGGCCACTTTGTCGGCCCCGGCGCTGGTTGAAATGCAGGCCTTGCTCAAGGGCACTGCCGATCCGGCGGCAACGCCGGCGGGCCCGCGCGAGGTGACGCTGCTGCTGGCCGATCTGCGCGGCCTGGAGGTGCTGGCGGCCACGCGGCCTGGGCCGGAGATCGTGCCCGTGCTCAACCGCTGCCTCTCGCGCCTGAGTGCGGTGGTGCTGCGCCACCAGGGCACCATCGAGCAATTCTTGGGCGATTCCATCCGCGTGGTGTTTGCGCAAGAGGGCGACCGCGCCGAGGGCGAACCCGACCACGTGGAACGTGCGCTGGTGTGCGCGGTAGAGATGCAACTGGCCATGCGCGACCTGAACCTGGAGCATTTGCGCGAGCAACTGCCGCAGGTGTACTTGGGCATTGGCATCAACACGGGCACGGTGGTGGCGGGGCATTTTGGCTCCGACCTGTTCTCGCAGTACACGGTCATTGGCGAAGAGGTGAACCTGGCTTCGCGCATCGAGGCATTCAGCCTGCGCGGGCAGATTTTGATGAGCGAATCGACCTACCAGCGCTGCTGGAGCCTGGTGTCGGCCACGGCGCCCATGCAGGTGTGGGTCAAGGGGCGCAATGAGCCCGTGGACATGCGCGAGCTGGTGGCCATTCCATCGCGCAGGCTCAAGGTGCCGCGCCAGGAGTTCCGCCGCAGCCACCGCGCGCCCACGCGCATCCCGGCCCTGTGTCAAAAGATGGAAGGCGACGATGTGCAGCCGCGCATCATCCACGCCACCATTCTGGATCTGAGCTACCACGGCCTGTTGCTGGAGCTGCCCGAACCCGTGGAGCTGCAGCGCGTACTGCAGCTTGAATTCCACCTGGCGCTGGTGGAGTACCGCGCCGTGGGCGTGTACGCCCGCGTGGTCAAGGTCAAGGCCGAGCGGGGGCGCTGGGTGGCGGGGCTGGAGTTCACCGACATCAGCGACGAATGCCGGCCCAAGGTGCAGATGTTCGTGCAGATGCTGGTGGCGTCGCACTGACCAGGACGCACCAAAACTGAGCGCTGCGGCGCCAATCCAGCGCATGGCCCGTGCAGGGCGTGCCCGTTTTTTTCCATCCAACCCCTTGCGCCGCGTGCTTTGCGGGCTTTGACGCCCTTGGCACGATCGTTGCGTTGATGCCCGCATGGCCCGAACCGGCCATGCGCCCGGGGCGGTTTTCCTGACCGCTGCCGGGGATCAACCAGCATTGTGCGAGGACTGTGATGAAAAAAACCAAACTGGTTCTGGTGGGCAACGGAATGGCCGGGGTGCGCACGCTTGAAGAACTGCTCAAGCTCGCCCCCGACCTCTACGACATCACCATCTTCGGCGCCGAACCGCACCCCAACTACAACCGCATCCTGCTCTCGCCGGTGCTGGCGGGCGAACAGACCCTGGAGCAGATCGTGCTCAACGACTGGGCCTGGTACCGGGAGCACAACATCACCCTGCACACCGGCTGCACCGTGACCGAGGTGAACCGCGCGCGGCGCATGGTGCATGCCACGGGCGCGGGCGGCGAGGCCACCAGCGTGCCCTACGACCGGCTGATCCTGGCCACGGGCTCCAACCCTTTCATGCTGCCCATCCCCGGCAAGGACCTGGACGGCGTGCTGGCCTACCGCGACATTGCCGACACCCAGGCCATGATCGACGCCGCCGCGCAATACAAGCATGCCGTGGTCATCGGCGGCGGCCTGTTGGGGCTGGAGGCGGCCAACGGCCTGATGAAGCGCGGGATGCAGGTCAGCGTGGTGCACGCCGGTGAATGGTTGATGGAGCGCCAGCTTGACCCCGTGGCCGGGCAGATGCTGCAAAAGGCGTTGCAAGAGCGCGGCATGGAATTCTTGATGCAGGCGCAAACGCAGGAGCTGCTGGGCCATGCCTCCGGCCGGGTGCGGGCCGTGCGCTTCAAGGATGGCAGCGAGATCCCCGCCGACCTGGTGGTGATGGCCGTGGGCATACGCCCCAACACCCAGCTTGCCGAGTCCATGCGCCTGCATGTGAACCGGGGCATCGTGGTGAACGACACCATGCAGACCACCACCGACGCGCGCATCTACGCCGTGGGCGAATGCGCTGCGCACCGGGGCACGGCCTATGGGCTGGTGGCCCCGCTGTTTGAGCAAGGCAAGGTGCTGGCCAACCACCTGGCCGAATTCGGCATCGGCCGCTACCTGGGCTCGCAGACATCGACCAAGCTCAAGGTCACGGGCATCGACCTGTTCTCGGCGGGCGACTTCATGGGCGGCGCGGGCACGGAGGAGATCGTGATGAGCGACCCCGGCGCCGGGCAGTACAAAAAGCTGGTGCTCAAGGACGACAAGCTGGTGGGCGCCTGCCTGTACGGCAACACCGTGGATGGCAGCTGGTACTTCAAGCTGCTGCGCGAGGGCCGCAGCGTGGCCGAGCTGCGCAGCACGCTGATGTTTGGCGAAAGCAACCTGGGTGAAGGCGGCCACGCCGGCCAGAACCAGGCCGCCGCCATGCCCGATGAGGCCGAAGTCTGCGGCTGCAACGGCGTGACCAAGGGCACGATCTGCAAGGCCATCAAGGAAAAAGGCCTGTTCACCATTGACGAAGTGCGCAAGCACACCAAGGCCAGCGCCAGTTGCGGCTCGTGCACCGGCCTGGTCGAGCAGATCCTGATGGCCACCGTGGGCGGCGCCTACGCTGCCGCCAGCGCCGCCAAGCCGGTGTGCGCCTGCACCGAGCACGGCCACCAGGCGGTGCGCGACGCCATCCGCACGCACCGCCTGGTCAGCAAGGAAGAGGTCTTTGCCTTCATGGAATGGAAGACCCCCGACGGCTGCCCGAGTTGCCGCCCGGCCATCAACTACTACCTCATCAGCACCTGGCCCAAAGAGGCGCTGGACGACCCGCAAAGCCGCGCCATCAACGAGCGCAGCCACGCCAACATCCAGAAGGACGGCACCTACAGCGTGATCCCGCGCATGTGGGGCGGCGAAACCTCTGCCGCCGAACTGCGCCGCATTGCCGACGTGGTGGACAAGTACCAGATACCGGGCGTGAAGGTGACGGGCGGCCAGCGCATCGACCTTTTGGGCGTGAAGAAGGAAGACCTGCAAGGTGTGTGGCGCGACATCGGCATGCCCTGCGGCCACGCCTACGGCAAGAGCTTGCGCACCGTCAAGACTTGCGTCGGCAGCGAATGGTGCCGCTTTGGCACGCAAGACAGCAGCCAGCTCGGGCGCGACCTGGAGCGTGCCCTGTGGCGTATGTACGCGCCGCACAAGGTCAAGCTGGCGGTCAGCGGCTGCCCGCGCAACTGCGCCGAGAGCGGCATCAAGGACGTGGGCGTGATCGGCGTCGATTCGGGCTGGGAAATCCACATCGCCGGCAACGGCGGCATCAAGACCGAGGTGGCGCATTTCTTCACCAAGGTGAAAACCGCCGCAGAGGTGATGGAGGTCAGCGGCGCCTTCCTGCAGCTCTACCGCGAGGAAGGCTGGTACCTGGAGCGCACCACGCACTACGTGGCGCGCGTGGGCCTGGAGCATGTGAAGAAAAAAGTGCTCGAAGACGCCCAGGGCCGCCAGGCGCTGTGGGCGCGGCTGCAGTTCGCCCTCGACGGCGAGCCCGATCCGTGGTTCGAGGGTGACAAGGCGCGGGTGGATGCGCGCCAGTTCATACCGATTGCCGTGGCGGCTTAACCCCCTTTTTTTCCGACCCCTCTCAGAGCCCCTCTCCCCTTGCGGGAGAGGGGTTGGGGACAGGTTTTGCCTGCCGCAACCAGATATTTTTTAGAAGAAAACGCCTCTAGCGCCCACCCAGTAAGCGCAAATAGCTATGAAAGGTATAGCAAATGAATCCGCAATGGAAATACATCTGCCAGGTCAACGACATCCCGCGCCAGGGCGCGCGCCGCGTGGCGCGGGCGCAGGGGCTGGAGGTGGCGTTGTTTCGCACCGCCAGCGATGCTGTCTACGCCTTGCTCGACCACAGCCCCTACAAGGGCGGGCCGCTGTCGCAGGGCATGGTGTTTGGCGCCAACGTCGCCTGCCCGCTGCACAACTGGACGATTGCCCTGGAGAGCGGCCAGGCGCTGGCGCCCGACGAGGGCAGTACGCCCGTGTTTCGCGTGCAGGTGGAGGCGGGCCGCGTCTACCTCGACGCCGATGAGCTGGCCCGCCACGCGCTGACGCAAACCCGCCCGCTCGCCGGCCCGGCGCAGCGCTGCACGTAAATCCCCACCCTCCAGGCTGGCACGCATGAAGACCTGCACCCCCTCCACCTGTCCCTACTGCGGCGTCGGCTGCGGCGTGCTGATCGAGAGCGAGGCCGGCCGCATCACTGGCGTGCGCGGTGACCCCGAGCACCCGGCCAACCGGGGGCGCCTGTGCTCCAAGGGCTCTACGCTGCACCTGACGGCACGGCCCGAGCTGCAACACCAGGTGCGCCTGCTGCAGCCGCAGGAGCGGCGCACACGCACCGGCCCGGCCCAGCCCATTGCATGGAGCAGCGCGCTCGATACGCTGGCCCAGCGCATCGCCCACACCGTGCAGCAGCACGGCGCCGATGCCGTGGGCCTGTACTGCTCGGGCCAACTGCTGACCGAGGACTACTACGCCTTCAACAAATTTGCCAAAGGGCTGCTGGGCACGAACAACATCGACACCAATTCGCGCCTGTGCATGAGCAGCGCCGTGGCCGGCTACAAGGCCACGCTGGGCGCGGACGCCCCGCCCACCTGCTACGACGACATCGCCCAGGCGGGGACGATCTTCATCAGCGGCGCCAATCCGGCCTGGGCGCACCCCATCTTGTTCCGGCGCATCGAAGACGCCAAGCGCGCCAACCCGGCGCTCAAAATCATCGTTTGCGACCCGCGCCGCACCGACAGCGCCGAACTGGCCGACCTGCACCTGGCGCTGCGCCCCGGCTCGGACCTGTGGCTGTACCACGGCATGTTGCGCTGCATTCTGGAACAGGGCTGGCTCGACGGGCATTTCATCGCCACCCGCACCCAAGGCTGGGCCGACCTCGCCGCCCTGGTGGCCCAGGCCACGCCCGAGGCCGTGGCGCAGCACTGCGGCATCGCCCCCGCCGACCTGCTGCAGGCCGCGCGCTGGTTTGCAGGCGTGCACGGTGCCGGCCCGCGCCGCCCCACCCTCAGCCTGTACTGCCAGGGCCTGAACCAATCGGCGCATGGCACCGACAACAACACCGCCCTCATCAACCTGCACCTGGCCTGCGGCCAGATCGGCAAGGCCGGGGCGGGGCCGTTTTCCCTCACCGGCCAGCCCAACGCCATGGGTGGGCGCGAGGTGGGGGCCCTGGCCAACCAGCTGAGCGCGCACCGCAACCTGGCCGACGCCCAGCACCGTGCCGAAGTGGCTGCGCTGTGGGGCCTGCCCAGCGTGCCGGCCCAGCCGGGCAGGGCGGCCATGGAAATGTTCGAAGCCGCCGCCGACGGCGCCATCAAGCTCTTGTGGATTGCCTGCACCAACCCCGCGCACAGCCTGCCCGACCAGACCCTGGTGCGCCGCGCCCTGCAGCGCGCCGAATTCGTGGTGGTGCAAGACGCCTATGCCCACGGCGCCACGGCGCGCTACGCCGACCTGCTGCTGCCCGCCAGCACCTGGGGTGAAAAAGAAGGCACGGTCACCAACAGCGAGCGGCGCATCAGCCGCGTGCGTGCCGCTGTGGCCCCACCGGGCCTGGCCTGGGCCGACTGGCGCATCGTCACCGAGGTGGCGCGGCGCTTGCAGCCGCTCTTGCCCGCACGCGCCCAGCTGCCCAGCCTGTTCCCCTACGACGGCCCCGAAGCCATCTGGAACGAGCACCGCGAAAGCACGCGCGGACGCGACCTGGATATCACCGGCCTGAGCTGGGCCGACCTGGAGGCCGCGCCGCGCCAATGGCCCTGCCCCCAGGGGCAGCGCAACGGCCTGGCGCGCCTGTACACCGACCAGCATTTCGCCACCGCCGACGCCCGCGCGCGCTTTGCCCTGCAGCGGCCTGCTGGCGTGGCTGAGCCTACTGACGCGCGTTTCCCCTTTTCCCTGCTTACCGGGCGCCTGCGCGACCAGTGGCATGGCCTGAGCCGCAGCGGCCTGGTGGAAAGCCTGTGGGCGCACGCCAGCGAGCCCATGGCCGACATGCACAGCGCCGACATGGCCCGCCTGGGCCTGCAGGCGGGCGACCTGGTCTACCTCACCAGCCGCCGGGGCAGCATCGTCGCGCCGGTGCAGGCCAGCAGCACGCTGATGCCCAGCCAGGTGTTTGTGCCCATGCACTGGGGCGAAGAAGTGCTCGGCGGCGCCAGCAGCACAGGCCGGCGCCTGGCGGGCGTCAACGCCCTGACCAGCGGTGCGCGCTGCCCACAATCGCTGCAGCCCGAGTTCAAGCACACGGCCATCAAGGTGCTCAAGGCCGAACTGCCCTGGGGCCTGTGGGCCCAGGCCTGGCTGCCGCTGGCCCAGGTGCAGCAGGTGCGCCAGCAGCTGCAGGCGTTGATGGGCGAATTCCCCTTCGCCAGCTGCAGCCTGTTTGGCCGCGCCGGGCAAGGCAGCGGCATCCAGTGGCGCGCAGCTGCGCACCATGCCGCTGATGAAGCGCTGATAGATCGTATTGCCGCCCTGCTGGGCCTGCAGGGCAGCGGGCTGCTGGCCTACCGCGACGCACGCCGGGGCCAGTGGCGTCGCGCCCGACTGGAGGCCGCTGGCAAAGCGCAACAGCTGCAGGCCGTGCTGCTGGCCGGTGACGTGCGCGCATCCGCCTGGATTGCCCCGCTGCTGCAAGAGCGCCACGACGCCCAGCCCCTGCGCCGCGCCCTGCTGCAACCCGGCGCAGAGCCGCCGCAGCCCCTGGCGCCGCGCGGCCCCACCGTCTGCGCCTGCCATGGCGTGGGCGAGAACGCCATCACCGGCCTGCTCAAAGCCTGCCAGGGCGACGCGCTGGCGCGGCTGGCGCGCCTCAAAGACGAGCTGCGCTGCGGCACGCAATGCGGCTCCTGCGTGCCGCAGCTGCAGCGCATGGTGCAGGCCAGCATGGCCTGACCCCAGCCCCTATCCACCATCCCCAGGAGAAGCTCCATGACCCCCCTGCGATCGTTTTTACGCGCCGGCCACCTGCCGACCTTGCTGGCCGCGTTTTTCTACTTTGATTTTTGCTTTGCCGTCTGGGTGCTCAACGGCGCCATGGCGCCCTTCATCTCCGACGCCTACCAGCTCAGCGCCGCGCAAAAGGGCTTCATGATTTCCGTGCCCATCCTGGCCGGGGCGCTCATGCGCTTTCCCCTCGGTGTGCTGGCACAGTACATCGGGCGCAAAAACGCCGCCATGGTCGAGATGGCGCTCATCATGGCCGCCCTCGGCTACGGCTACTTCTTTATCCGCAGCTACGACCACGTGCTCGCCATGGGCGTGCTGCTGGGCATTGCCGGGGCCAGCTTTGGCGTGGCCCTGAGCCTGGGCAGCGGCTGGTACCCGCCCCAGCACAAGGGCCTGGCCATGGGCATTGCCGGCGCCGGCAACTCGGGCACGGTCCTGGCCGTGCTGTTTGCCCCGCCCCTGGCTCAGGCCTACGGCTGGCAGGCGGTGTACGGCATGGCGGGGGCCTGCATGCTGCTGCCCTTCATCACCATGGCAGTGCTGGCCAAAGAGCCGCCTGACCACGCCCAGCAAAGCTTTCGCCAGCACATTGCCTGCCTGTTCGAGCGCGACGGCTGGGCCTTCAGCCTGCTGTACGTGGTCACCTTCGGCGGCTTTATCGGCCTGGTGAGTTTTCTGCCCACCTATTTTCACGACCAGTTCGGCGTGACCAAGGTGCAGGCCGGGCAGCTGACCATGCTGGCCGCTGTCATGGGTTCGGTGGTGCGCGTGTTTGGCGGCTACCTGGGCGACCGCCTGGGCGGCATCAACGCTTTGAGCGGGGTGCTGATCCTGGTGGCCGCCACGCTGGTGGCCTGCGGCCTGGCCGAGAGCCACTTGCTGGCCACGACGCTGCTTTTCATGCTCTGCTTTGCCGCCCTGGGTGCGGGCAATGGCGCGCTATTCCAGCTGGTGCCGCTGCGCTGGCCGCTGACCACGGCGGTGGCCGGCTCCATGATCGGCGAGATCGGCGCCCTGGGCGGCGGCTTGGTGCCCAACGCCATGGGCCTGTCCAAGCAGTACCTGGGCAGCTACCTGTGGGGCTTTATGGCCTTCGCCCTCCTGGCCCTGTCCATGCTGACCGTGCTGCGCCTGCTGCAGGGCCGTTGGACGCGCACCTGGGCCGCCCAAGGCGGGCGTGCCAGGGTGGCGCCCGCGCAGGCGTGAGCGGGCGCACCAGCACGGCGCAATTGCACCGCGCCATGCACGCCCCTTGTGCACAACACGGCGCCAATGCCGTCAACCTCTTGAAAACTCCCTGGCATGCCCCTTGCGTAAAGCCTGGCAGTCACTTTTCCAACCCCAGGAGCTTGTCCCTATGTCCTACCTCTCCCCGGCCGAATTCGTCACCAAGATGGTGGACACCGGCGAAGCCAAGATCCACATGTCCACGCGCGATACGCTGATCCGCGCCTTCATGGCTGGCGCCATCCTGGCGCTGGCGGCGGTGTTTGCCGTCAGCGCCACGGTCATGAGCGGCTCGGCGCTGATTGGCGCGCTGCTGTTTCCGGTGGGCGTGTGCATGCTCTACCTGCTGGGCTTTGATCTGCTCACGGGCGTGTTCATGCTCACGCCGCTGGCCTGGCTGGACAAGCGCCCGGGCGTGCGCCTCCAGGGCATTGCGCGCAACTGGGCGCTGGTGTTCTTGGGTAATTTTCTGGGTGCGCTCACGGTGGCGGCGATGATGGCCTTCATCTTCACCTACGGTTTCTCGGTGCCGCCCAACGAGATCGGGCAAAAAATCGGCCATATCGGCGAGGCCCGCACCCTGGGCTACGCGCAGTACGGGCTGATGGGCTGGATCACCATTTTTCTGCGCGGCGTGCTGTGCAACTGGATGGTGTCCACCGGCGTGGTCGGCGCCATGATCTCCACCTCCGTCAGCGGCAAGGTGATTGCCATGTGGATGCCCATCATGCTGTTCTTTGCCATGGGCTTTGAGCATTCGGTGGTGAACATGTTTTTGTTCCCCTCCGGGTTGATGATGGGCGGCAACTTTTCCATCGCGGATTACTTCTTGTGGAACGAAATCCCGGTGGTGCTGGGCAACATCGTCGGCGGCCTGGCGTTCACGGGC
>CAZRFF010000005.1:0-20665 GCA_964599265.1 uncultured Simplicispira sp.
GCGCGAGCTGCGCGAGCTGGAGCAGCAAGGCCTGGTTGCCCTGGGGGATGACAGCCTGACTGTGACCCCCATGGGTTGGTATTTTGTGCGTGGCATTGCCATGGTGTTTGACAAATATTTGCAGGCCGACAAGAGCCGCGCGCGTTTTTCCCGCATCATTTGATGGCTGCGTCGTCCCTGGCGTGGAGCGCACTGCTCATGGGGCTGGCGGGGGGCTCTCACTGCCTTGTCATGTGCGCTGCGCCGTGCAGTGTGGTGGTTGCCGGTGGCGGTGCGGCGGGGGGGGCGTCTGGGGTGCGTACGCGCCGGTTGGTGGCCTGGCATGTGGGGCGGTTGCTGGGGTACGCCGCAGTGGGGGCGCTGGCGGCGGTGGCCATGCAAAGCCTGGCCTGGCTGACGCAGTACACGTCGGCATTGCGCCCGGTGTGGACGTTTTTCCATGTGGCTGTTCTTGCGTGGGGCTTGCTCCTGGTTTTGCAGGCGCGCCAACCGGCCTGGGTGGAGCGGGCCGGGCGTGCGGTGTGGCGGGGTGTGCAGCCCTTGCTGCAGCGCCAGGCGGGTGTTTTTACCGTGGGTTTCTTGTGGGCACTGATGCCCTGCGGCCTGTTGTATTCGGCGCTGCTGGTGGCTGCCTTGACAGGAAAGGCCGGCCAGGGCGCGCTGACCATGCTGCTTTTTGGCCTGGGCACCAGCCTGTGGCTGCTGGCCGGGCCGTGGCTGTGGCAGGGTTTGCGCCACCGGCTGGAAGGGGTTCGTGCCGATTGGGGTGGGCGCTTTGCCGGCCTGGTGCTGTGTGCTGTGGCGGCTTGGGCGCTGTGGTACGACCTGATTTACCGGCCATCTTTGATTTGCGATTAGCCAATTTGTCGCACAGTCGCACCAGTGCAAAAAAATGGGCCCGATTTGCCTGCAGAGCTTTGTCGCCGTGGCGATAATGCGCTTACAGTGCTTTATTCCAATCAATCCAATTTGACTGCGCAATGAATGACGATACCTCGTTGATGGTGGACATCCACCACCTGCGCATCGGCATGTACATCGTGCTCGATCTGGGTTGGCTCAGCCATCCGTTTCCAGTCAATCGCTTTCGCATTGCCTCGCAATCGCAAATCGACATCTTGCGCGATTTGGGTTTGCAGCAGGTGCGCTGCATTCCGTCGCTCAGCGATCCGGAAACTTCGGGGTTTGGGGCGTTGGAGCCCCAGGAGGAAACGGGGCAGGCGCCTGCCAATGGGGTGGGTGGCCTGAATGGCAATGGGCATGGCGATGCCGCATCTGCCCCTGACCAGGCAGCGCAAGATGCGGTGGACGAAATCGATCAACGCCTGCAGGCGCAGCGCCAATGGCTGTTGGCCTGTGACAAGCGCTTTATTGAAGCCACCCGCGAATACCGCAAGCTGGCCGACAGCATCCAGGGCAGCCCTGCCCAGGCGCGCATGGAAAGCGAAGCCCTGGTGGGCGATTGCGTGCAGGAATTGATGCGTGGCAACGATTCCGTGATCGTCCTTTTGTCAGAGGGCGTGGGCGAGCGCAATGCGCTGCATCCCGTCAACGTGATGGTGCTCAGTCTGTTGCTGGGCAAAGCCCAGGGCATGTCGGCCCAGGCTTTGCAGGATCTGGGCATGGCGGCTTTGTTGCACGATATTGGCAAATTGCGCCTGCCTGCTTCGGTGATGCTGCCTTATGCCGGCATGTCTCTGGCCGAACAAGAGCGTTACCGCAGCCACGTGGCCGAATCGGTGGCGCTGGGCAAAAACATGGGCTTGCCCAGTTCGGTGTTGCTGGCCATGGCGCAGCACCATGAGATGTTTGATGGCAGCGGGTTTCCGCAGCGCCTGCAGACCGAAGATTTGTGCATGGCCGGGCGCATCATTTCCCTGGTCAACCGGTACGAGCGGCTGTGCAACCCGGCCCGCGCCTCGCAGGGCATGACGCCCCACGAAGCGCTCTCGACCATGTACGCCCAGCAAAAGAACCAGTTCGACCCCATGGTGCTGGGTTTGTTCATTCGCATGATGGGGGTGTATCCGCCGGGTTCGGTGGTGCAGCTGGTGGACGACCGCTATGCCCTGGTGATTGCCGTCAATGCCTCGCGCCCGCTGCGCCCCCGGGTCATCGTCTATGACCCGCAGGTGCCGCGTGATGAAGCCATGGTTCTGGATCTGGACACCCAGCCAGAATTGGGTGTGCGACGCAGTTTGCGCCCGGCCCAGTTGCACCGGCCGGTGCTGGAGTACCTTTCGCCCCGTCCGCGCATTTGTTATTTTTTTGAACGCGCCGTAGACCCCGAGCGCATGGAGGCCTCGGCGTGACCCCCTCGGCCCGGCAAGAGCTGCTGCAGGCCGCTTTCGATCACTTGCAGGAAGGCGTTTGGCTGGTGGATGTGCACCGGCGCAGCATTTTGTTTTCCAATGCGGTGGCTGCGGCCTTGGTGGGCCTGCCTGCGGCCGAGCTGGTGGGCGAGCCTGTGGGGCGTTTTGCGGCGACGCCCGAAGATTTGTGTTTTTGGACGGAGTCCACCGAGGCGCTGTGGCGCGGCATCGATTCGCAATCCCAATTGCTGCGTGCCGATGGGGCTTTGATCCCGGTGGGGCGCCGGGTTTCGCCTTGCCCCGCGCATTTGCACGAGCGCGCCTTGCTCGTCACCATGAGCGACCGCAGTGCGCAGCAGGCGGTGGAGCGGGAGCTGGAAACCCTGCTTTCGGAATTGCGCGCCACGCTGGATTCTGCGGCCGATGGCATGCTGGTGGGCTCCTTGCAGGGGCAGGTGCGGGCTTTCAACCAGCGTTTGGTGCAGTTGTGGGGCATTCCGCAGGCTCAACTGGTGCAGCGTGACGATAAAGCCTTGCTGGAGACCATGTGCTCGCAAACCCGTGCCCCGCAGGCGTTCCGGGCGCACCTGGCAGCCATGGTGGCACGGCCGCACGAGGAGCACCGCAAGGTGCTGGAGCTGAACAACGGTTTGGTGCTGGAGTGGCGCAGCGCCCCGCAGTGGAACCATGGGGTATTGGTGGGGCGGGTGGATGTGTTTCGCGACATCACGCTGGAGATGCAGTCGCAGGCCGCCTTGCACTTGGCTGGGCGGGTGTTTGAGGCCAGCCCATACCCCATTTTCGTGGCCGATGCCGCGCACCGCCTGGTGCGCATCAATGCCGCTTGCGAGCGTTTGATGGGTCTGCCTGCGTCCCAATTGCAGGGCAGGACGGTGGTGTCTTTGTTCCAGGCTGGAATGGCGTCCCCATTTTTGGAGTCTGTGCGGCGTGATTGGGCGCAGGCTGGGTTGTGGAGTGGTGATGTGTGGCTGCACCGCGAGGCCGATGCGGGTTGCGCTGTGCATTTGTCGTGGGTGGCGCTGCCCAGCGTCCAGGGTGAAGCGGAGCAGAGCATTGGTTTTGTGCGCGACTTGACCCAGCAGCACGCGGCCCAGAAGCGGATTGACGAGCTGTCCTACAACGACCCTTTGACCAGCCTGCCCAACCGTTTGCTGCTTACCCAGCGTGTTGAAACGGCCATACGCACCTTGCGCAGCACGGATCCGGGGTTTGCCATTTTGTTGCTGGATTTGGATCGGTTCCAGTACATCAACGATTCGTTGGGCCATGAGTTTGGCGACAGGGTGCTGCAATTGGTGGCGCAGCGCCTGCAGATCTGCCTGCGCCAGAGCGACATGCTGTGCCGCACGGGGGGTGATGAATTCGCCATGTACCTGCATGCAGGCGATGTGCATGTGGCCGAACAGGTGGCGCGCCGGTTGCTGGAGGTGATGCAGCAGCCGCTGGAGCTCGATGGCATGCATTTTTCAGTGCAGTGCAGCATTGGTGTGGCTTTGTACCCGCAGGATGGGCGCACGCTGGACGAGTTGGTCAAGCAGGCCGATACGGCCATGTACCAGGTTAAAGAACGTGGCCGCGGGCATTTTGGGTTTTACCAGCCGCAAATGGGTATGCAAATGGTCGAGCGCATGAAGCTGGAGCAGGCCATGCGCCAGGCGCTGGACCAGGGGCATATGGGCGTGCATTTCCAGCCCCAGGTGGATATGGCGAGCGGCCGCATCGTGGGGGCGGAGGCCTTGCTGCGCTGGACCGATCCCGTGCTGGGCCGGGTGTCTCCGGCCGATTTCATTCCGCTGGCCGAAGAAACCGGCTACATCCTTACCCTGGGGCCCTGGGTGCTGGAGCAATCGGTGGCCCAGGCGGCACGCTGGATGCAGGCGGGCTTGCCGATTGCCGTGGCGGTGAATATTTCGGCGCTGGAAATGCGCCAAAGCGATTTCATTGCGCGCATTACCGGGGTTTTGGCGGCCCACGGCCTGCCGGCGCACTTGCTGGAGCTGGAATTGACCGAGTCGCTGCTGCTGCAGGATGCCGAGGAGGCGGCGCAGATTTTGCACCGGCTTGCCGCCCTGGGCGTGACCATGGCCATTGACGATTTTGGTACGGGCTATTCCAGCCTGGCCTACCTGAAAAATCTGCCCATACACAAGCTCAAGATCGACCAGTGCTTTGTGCGCGGTGTGCCAGGCAACCAGGGGGATTGCGCCATTGTGAGCGCCATCGTGCACCTGGGGCGTGCCCTGCAATTGCGGGTGGTGGCCGAAGGGGTGGAAACCGCCACCCAGCGCGGGGCTTTGCAGGCCATGGACTGCGATGTGTACCAGGGCTATTTGTGTTCGCCGGCTTTGCCTGCGGATGATTTTTCTGTGCTGTTGTCCGAATCTGCCCTGCGGCCCCAGGCGGGGTAGGCGGCGCCGTTGGGGGCGGGGCGCGCGGTCAGGCCGACAGGCCTTTCCAGAGCATGTAGCACGCCAGGGCAGCCAGCAGCATGGCGAACACGCGCCGCAACTGGTCTACGGGCGATTGGTGCGCGGTGCGGGCGCCCAGTGGGGCGGTGAGTACGCTGCAGGAGGCGATCACCCCCAGCGCTGGCAGCCAGATGTAACCCAGTGATGCCGCCGGGAGGCCCGCCACGCCTGTGCCCCCGATGGCGTAGCCCGTGGCATTGGCCAGGGCAATGGGAAAACCCAGCGCCGCGCTGGTGGCCACGGCCTGGTGGATGGGCACGTTGCACCACACCATGAAAGGTACGCTGACAAAACCGCCGCCCGCACCCACCATGCCGGACAAGAATCCAATGGTGCCGCCTGCCGCCAATTGGCCCGCTGTGCCGGGCATTTGGCGCGCCGGGGCGGGTTTTTTGTTGCGCAGCATCTGCCAGGCTGAAAAACCCACGAACACGGCAAAGAACAAGGCCAGGGAACTGCCTTTGAGCAAGGCAAAAAGCCCCAGGCTGGCAGCCATGCTGCCCAGTACGATGCCGGAGGCCAGGCGCACCACGATGTCCCAGCGCACGGCGCCGCGCTTGTGGTGCGCGCGCACGCTGGAGATGGAGGTGAACACGATGGTCGCCATGGAGGTGGCGATGGCCATCTTGACGGCCAGGCCCGGCGTGACACCGTTCTGGCCCAGCAGGTAGGTGAGAAAGGGCACCAGCACCATGCCGCCGCCAATGCCGAGCAGGCCGGCCAGAAAGCCGGTGCCCAGGCCCAGCAGGGCCAGTTCTGCGATCAAAAGGGGTTCCACGGTGGGGCCGGCGCTGTGAACGAACAAGGCGCCAGAGGCGCCTTGCGGGGGGATGGGTGGTGTCTGCAAATGCCGCCAGGCTGTCATCCTGAACCGGGGGTTCAGGGGGGCGAGGGCAGCCAGGCGTTGGGTTCATCTGACGCGAGACGATCACGCTCACCTGGCAATGTACCAAGCCCGTGCTCAGAGAGCATTGGTTCAAGGCAATTAAAGCCCGGCAGCACCGCAGACGGTTTGCATTGTAGGCCTTTGCAGGGGGCTGGGCGGTGATGTTGACGAAGCTGCAAGGGTGTTTGGTCAGAGCAGTTGCCCGTCGCTGCCCAGGGCTTCGTCGAGGCGGTGCAGCAGGGCGTGCAGGCGTTCGTCGCTGGCGGGGGTGCCAGCGGCGGTGTGCGCGCTTGGGACGGTGTTTGGCGCCTGGGCGGCAGCGGCCAATGCGGCGGCCTCTTTGTCGGCCAGTTCAAAGGCGAGGTTCAGGGCGGCCAGTACGGCAATGCGCTCACGGGCGCGCACTTTGCCCGCGTCGCGGATGCGGGTCATGGCGGTATCGACACGCTCTACGGCGTCGAGCAGGCGGGGCTCGCGCCCCTCGGGGCAGGCCAGCAGGTAGCTCTGCTGCATGATCTGGACTTCGAGCTGCTTCATGCGCTGTCCTTGGGTGGCTCGGGGGGCGGGGCGACGGGCAGGCGATCGACCAGGGTGTCGATGCGGTGGCGCGCGGCTTGCAGGCGCGAGCGCAAAGAGTCGCGTTCTTGCGTGAGCGTGGCCACCTGCTGGGCGAGCAGTTCGTTGGTGCGCTGCAGTTGCTCGTGACGCAGCAACAGGCGTTCTACGCGCTCGGCAATTTGATCCTGAAGGGGCATGGGGGCCATAGATTATCAATTGTAGGCCCGGACATCGTAAAATCGAAAGGTTGGTGCTCGCGGTGTGGTTCACATGCCGCAGTTCAACGGGAAGCAGGGAGGTGGCCACCGCCATGGTGGCGCCGAGCCTGCGCTGCCCCCGCAACGGTCAGCGGACGAGCTTTGCCAGCTCACCCCACAGCACACAGCCACTGGGCGCCTTGAACAAGCGCCTGGGAAGGCGCTCTGGGGCGTTCCGCCAGCCCGGATACCGGCCAACATGGTGGCTGCATGCGTGCCTTTTCCGGCGCTGTGCGGCCGTATTACCCACATGCCGGCGGGGAAGCCGGCGCGGGTTGTTTGTTGACCTTGTCTCCCCATGAAAAACCGTACCTTCCGTGTGCGCCCCACCGTGCCAGCGCTGCGCCTGCGCCCCGGCGTGCTTGCCGTCTTGTCCTGCCTTGCCGCCGTGCCATTGGCGCAGGCGCAGGAGCTGCTGGCGCAAAGCACCCACACCCCCATGCTGAATGAAACCGTGGTCACCGCCACGCGCACCGCGCAGCCGCTGACCGACATCGTGGCCGACCTGTCCGTCGTGGACCGCGAGACCATCGAGACCAGCGGCGCCACCGGCATCGCGGACCTGCTGGCGCGCCTGCCCGGCGTGGAGATTTCGCGCAGCGGCGGCGTGGGCAACGCCTCCAACGTGTTCTTGCGCGGCGCCGAGGGGCGCTTCACCGCCGTGTACATCGACGGCGTGCGCGTGGATTCGCAATCCACCGGCGGCGCGCAGTGGGAGCAGATTCCGCTGTCGCAGATCGACCGCATCGAGGTGCTGCGCGGCCCGGCCGCCGCCGTCTACGGCTCGGACGCCATCGGCGGCGTGGTCCAGCTTTTCACGAAGAAGGGCGAGGGCGCGGCGGCGCCCTTTGTGGGCGTGGGGCTGGGCACGCACAAGCTGGGCAGGATCGAAGCGGGCGTGAGCGGCGCGGCGGGCGCGTTCGACTACGCGCTGGGCATCGCGCGCGAGGAGAGCGACGGCTACGACATCAAGAACAACGCGGGCCACAACCCCGACAAGGACGGCTACCGCTCGACGGCCGGCAATGCGCGCCTGGGGTTCAAGATCAACGAGGCCCACCGGCTCGACGCCACGCTGCTGGCCAACCAGATGAAGTCGGGCTACGACGGCTTTACCTACACCCCGGCCAACCCCGAGAACGACCAGAACGACAACCGCATGCACACGGCGGGCCTCACGTGGGCGGCGCAGTGGACGCAGGCGTTCAGCTCGCGCGTGTCGGTCACCGATTCCGTCAGCCAGTATTCCACCACGCCCGACCCTTATCTGACGCGCACGCACCTGCGCGGCTACCTGTGGCAGAACGAGTACCGCGTGGGCGCGCACCTGCTCACCGCCGCGCTGGAGCGCCGCGAGGACGACCTGACCAACGCCCCCATCGACCGCGACCGTTCGCAGGACGCGCTGGCCTTGGGCTACGGCTTCAACGCGGGCGGCCATACGCTGCAGCTCAACGTGCGCCATGACGACGACAGCGAGTTCGGCGGCAAGGGCACGGGCAGCATTGCCTACGGCTACGCCCTCACGCCCGCGCTGCGCGCCACGGCATCGGCCAGCACGGCCTTCCGCGCGCCCACGCTGTACCAGCGCTTCAGCGCCTACGGCGACGCCAGCCTCAGGCCCGAGGAAGGCCGCAACATCGAGCTGGGCCTGCGCTACGCCAGCGGCGCCACCAGCGCCAGCGTGGTGGCCTACCGCAACCGCGTGAGCAACCTCATCGTCTTCGACAGCGGTGCCAAGGGCTGCGGCCAGTCCTTCGGCTGCTACAACAGCGTGGGCCGCGCCGAGTACCGGGGCGTCACCCTCGCGGCGGGCCAGCGCGTTGGCGGCGTGACGCTGCGCGGCTCCATCGACCTGCAGAACCCCAAGGACCTGGCCACCGGCAAGCAGCTCCAGCGCCGCGCCAAGCGCCACGCCACCTTCGGCGCCGACACGGTGCTGGCGGGCTGGACGCTGGGCGCCGAGGTGCAGGCCTCGGGCCAGCGCTTCGAGAACGCCGCCAACACCCAGGTGCTGAGCGGCTACGGCCTCGTCAACCTGTATGCCAGCACGCGCATCGCCAGCGACTTCACGCTGCTGGCGCGCGTGGACAACCTGGGCGACAAGCAGTACCAGGTGGCGCGCACCTACGTGCCGCCGGGCCGTACCTTGTACGTTGGCTTGAAGTGGGCGCCTCGGTAATCGCCCGCTGCCCCGCCGTGCTCATCACGGCGGCGGCATCCGGCCAGGGCAAGACCACGGTCACCGCCGCTTTGGCGCGCCTGCATGTGCGCCAGGGGCGGCGCGTGCGCGTGTTCAAGTGCGGGCCGGATTTTTTGGATCCGCAGTGGCACCAGATCGCCAGCGGTGCGCCCGTGCACCAGCTCGACCTGTGGATGACCGGCGAGGAGGACGCCCGCGCGCGCCTGCATGCCGCAGCGTTGGAGGCCGACCTGATCCTCGTCGAAGGCGTGATGGGCCTGTTCGACGGCACGCCCAGCGCCGCCGACCTGGCCGAGCGGCTGGGCCTGCCCGTGCTGGCCGTGGTGGACGCTTCGGCCATGGCGGGCACTTTCGGCGCGCTGGCGCTGGGCTTGCAGCAGTACCGCCCCGGTCTGCGCTGGGCGGGCGTGCTGGCCAACCGCGTGGCCAGCGAGCGGCATGCGCAGTTGCTGCAAGAGGGTCTGCGCACGCCGGAGCATTGGCTGGGCGCGCTGATGCGCGTGGGTGAGCAGAGCCTGCTGCCCGAGCGCCACCTGGGCCTCGTCAGCGCGCAGGAGCTGGCCGACCGCATGGAGCGGCTCGATGCCGCTGCCGACGCGCTGGCCGCCACGCCGCTGGGCCAGATGACTGCGCAGGACTGGCAGCGCTGGGCCGTGGATTTCACACCGCCCGAAGCCGTGGCCTCGATACCGCAACTGCTCGCGGGCCGCACCGTGGCCGTGGCGCGCGATGCGGCCTTCTGCTTCATCTACGAGGCCAATATCGACTGCCTGCGCCGCCTGGGCGCGCGGGTGGTGTTCTTCTCGCCGCTGGTTGATACCGCATTGCCGCCCTGCGACGCGCTGTGGCTGCCCGGCGGCTACCCCGAACTGCACGTGGAGCGTCTGGCGGCCAACGGCGCCATGCGCGCCAGCCTTGCTGCGCATGTGGCCGAGGGCAAGCCCGTGTGGGCCGAGTGCGGCGGCATGATGGCGCTGTGCGACGCGATCACGCTGGCCGACGGCACGCGCCACCGCGCCTGGGGCCTGCTGCCCGGCGAGGTGCGCATGCAGCGGCGCCTGGCGGCGCTGGGGCCGCAGCAGCTAGCCCTGGGTGGCGACGTGCTGCGCGGCCACACCTTCCACTATTCGACGCTGGAGAGCAGCGCCGCCGTCCGCGCCCGCACCACGCGGCCCGCCGACGTGCCGGGGGCGGGCGAGGCGGTGTACCGCCATGGCGGCATCCACGCGAGCTACTTCCACGCATGGTTCCCCTCCAGCCCCGCCGCCGTGGCGCGGCTGCTGGGACAATAGGCAGCACATGAACCTTGCCAAGAGCGAACTCATCCTGGGCGGCCAGAAAAGCGGCAAGTCGCGCCGCGCCGAGCTGCTGGCGCGCGACTGGCTGGACCAGTCGCCCGAGCACCACGCGCTGCTCATCGCCACGGGCGAGCCCCACGACGACGAGATGCGCGCACGTATCGCCCGCCACCAGCGCGAGCGCGCCGCGCGTGTGCCGGGCTTGGCCACCGTGGAGGAGCCGCTTGGCCTGGCCTGCGCCATCGGGCAGCACGGCAACGCGCGCACGCTGATCGTGGTGGACTGCCTCACGCTGTGGCTCACCAACCAGCTGATGCCCCTGCATGAGGAATTCAAGCAAAATCGGACTCCAGCGCTTGACTGGCAAGCGCAAGCAGCTCTGTTTTTGGAAGCAATCCGGCAGACCCCTGGGCCCGTTGTTCTGGTGGGCAACGAGATAGGCCTGGGGGTCATTCCGCTGGGGCGTGAGGTGCGCGTTTTTGTGGATGCACTGGGCCTGCTCAACCAGCAGGTGGCCGCTGCCTGTGAACGTGTGACCCTGATGGCCGCCGGTCTGCCCCTGACCCTGAAAGGCCCCCCGGCATGAAGCCCACGCCCGTCAAACGCATCCTCATCGTGCTGGCCGTTTTGCTGCTGCTGTTTTTGCTCATGGTGGGCGCGGCGCGGGCGCAGGCCGTGCAAATCACCGACGACCGGGGGCGCACCGTGGCCTTGGCGCGGCCGCCGCAGCGCATCGTGAGCCTGTTGCCTTCACTGGCCGAAACCGTGTGCGCGCTGGATGCCTGCGAGCGCCTGGTGGGCGTGGACCGCTACACCAACTGGCCTGAGAGCGTGCGCAAGCTCCCTCAGGTGGGGGGGGGGCTGGACCCGAACATCGAGGCCATCGTGGCGCTGCGGCCCGATGTGGTGCTCATGGCTACATCGTCGCGTGCGGCCGATCGGCTGGTGGCCCTGGGCATTCCGGTGGCAGCGCTGGAGCCCAAGACCCATGCCGATGTGCAGCGTGTGTTGGGCAAGGTGGGCCAGCTGTTGGCCGTGCCGGATGCGCAGCGCGTGTGGCGGCGCATCGATGCGGCGGTGCAGGCGGCTGCCCAGTCCTTGCCGCCAGCGGCCCGGGGCCAGCGTGTGTACTTTGAAGTGAGCACCGGCCCGTTTGGCGCGGGGGAGGGCTCTTTCATTGGCGAAACGCTCACCCGCCTTGGCGCACGCAATATCCTGCCTGCCAGCTTGGGGCCGTTTCCCAAGCTCAATCCCGAATTCATCGTGCGTGCCGACCCCGACCGCATCATGGTCGGCGCCCGCAGTGCCGACAGTTTGCTGGCCCGCCCTGGCTGGGCCCAAATGCGTGCCCTGCGCCAAGGGCGCCTGTGCCGTTTTTCGGCGGAAGAGTCTGACATCCTCATCCGCCCCGGCCCCCGCATGGCCGAAGCGGCGCGGCTCATGGCCGAGTGCTTGCAGGGGGAAAAATAAATGGGGGTCAGAGTCCCATTATCGGAATCGCAAACCCCGGATGCGGGGAATTGGAATCTGACCCCCATTCAAAGCCGGGCGGCGCTGATGGGGTTGGGGCTGGCGCTACTGGGCGCAGCCCTGGTGCTTTTGGGGCTGGCCGTGGGCAGTACGGGGCTGGAGGGTTTGCGTTCGCTGTGGTCCGACAGCGGCCCGGACGCCGCCATGGCCCGGCAGATCGTGTGGGACATCCGCCTGCCGCGCACCCTGGGCGCCTGGGCGGCGGGGGCTTTGCTGGGCCTGGCGGGGGCGGTGGCGCAGGGGCTTTTTCGCAACCCGCTGGCGGATCCGTATTTGCTGGGCAGTGCGTCGGGGGCCTCGCTTGGGGTGGCGGGGGCGCTGGCGCTGATGGGCGGTGGCGCGGGCATGCTGGGCGCTTCGCAGGCGGCGCTGGCGGTGTCGGTGTATTCCAGCCACTGGTGGGTGCGCCTGGGGCTGACGGGAGCTGCCTTTGTAGGCGCAGTGCTGGCGGTGCTGCTCACCCTGGTTCTGGCACGGGGCGTGCAGCATACGCTGCGCTTGCTGCTGGCTGGCGTGGTGGTGGGGGTGGTGCTGGGGGCGTGCACTTCGCTCATCTTGCTGCTCTCGCCCGATTCGCTGCAGGCCATGCAGGCGTTTTTGCTGGGCTCCACGGCCTTTGTGGGTTGGACGTCCTGCTTGCTGCTGCTGGCGGTGTGGCTGCCTTGCCTGGGGGCGGCTTGGGCCTTGTCGCGCACGCTCGATGCCTTGGCCCTGGGCGAGGCCACGGCCACCAGCCTGGGCCTGCGTCTGGCGCCGTTGCGCGCGGCCCTGGTGGCGGTGCTGGCGCTGGCCACGGGCACGGCCGTGGCGCAGACGGGTTTGATTGCTTTTGTCGGCCTGGCCGCACCGCATTTGGTGCGTGCCGCCATCAGCGTGCCGCATGGGCGGTTGATGGGCTTGGCCAGCCTGATGGGCGGGGCGTTGTTGGCAGGGGCCGACCTGCTGGCGCGCGGCCTGCTGGCGCCGCAGGAGTTGCCCGTGGGCGTGCTCACGGCCGTACTGGGCGGGGGGTATCTGCTGTGGCTGATGCACCGGCGAACCGCCGCAGGGGGGCTGGTTTGATTGCTCCTGAAAAAATAGCTGTCAGCGCTTGTCATATCAGCGCTGGAGTCCAAAAACATCCCATACTCCATGGCATTGACCTGTCCCTGGCCGCGGGGCGCTGGACGGCCATCGTCGGCCCCAATGGGGCGGGCAAATCTACGCTGCTCAAAGTGCTGGCGGGGCTGCTGCCGACCAGCGCAGGGCAGGTGGCATGGCAGGGCCGCAAGCTGGCCCAGTGGGGGCGGCGTGAGCGCGCCCTGCACCTGGCCTGGCTGGGCCAGAACGAAGTGGCCGCCGACGACCTGCGCGTGTACGACGTGGCCATGCTGGGGCGTTTGCCGCACCAGCGCTGGATGCAGCAGGCCAGCCGCCAAGACCATGCCGCCGTGGAGCAGGCGCTGCGCGCCACCCAGGCCTGGGATTGGCGCGAGCGCCCGCTGGCCCAGCTCTCGGGCGGCGAGCGCCAGCGCGTGTTGTTGGCGCGGCTCCTGGCGGTGCAGGCGCAGGTGCTGCTCATGGATGAGCCCCTGGCCAATCTCGACCCGCCGCACCAGGCCGACTGGCTGCAATTGGTGCGCGGTCTGGTGGCCCAGGGCTGCACGGTGGTCAGTGTGCTGCACGAAATCTCGCTGGCCCTGCAGGCCGACGACCTGGCCATCCTGCACCAAGGCCGCTTGCTGCACCATGGCAGCGCGCAAGATGCGGCCACGCACCGCGCGCTGGAGCAGGTGTTTGACCAGCGCATCCAGGTGCGCGCCATCGACGGATTGTGGATGGCGCTGCCCCGAGTTACTCCTTTGTCTTGAAAGCCCAACCCATGCAGATCGAAGCCCCGCCCACCGAAAAACCCTACGACAAACCCGAAGGTGAGCGCCGCGGCCTGGTCATCGTCAACACTGGCGACGGCAAGGGTAAAAGCACGGCGGCGTTTGGCCTGGCCTTTCGTGCCACGGGCCGGGGCAAGGCGGTCAAGGTGTTCCAGTTCATGAAGGTGCCCAGCGCCCGCTTTGGCGAGCACCGCCTGGCCGAGCGCGTGGGCCTGCCCATCGAAGGCCTGGGCGATGGCTTTAGCTGGAAGAGCCAGGATCTGGAGCATTCCGCCCAACTCGCCCGCGACGGCTGGGCCAAAGCCCGCGAGGCCATTCTTTCCGGTGATTATTTTTTGGTGGTGCTCGATGAGGTCACGTACCCCCTCGTCTACGGCTGGCTGCCGCTGCAAGAGGTGCTGGACACCCTGGCCGCCCGTCCCAAGGACGTGCACGTGTGCCTCACCGGGCGGCGCTGCCCCGGAGAAATCATCGCCATGGCCGACACCGTGACAGAGATGAAGCTCATCAAGCACGCCTTCCAGGCCGGCATTCCGGCGCAGCGGGGCATTGAAGATTGATGCCCTGGCAGATCACCGCCGTGTTTGGCGCTGCCTTGCTGCTGGCGCTGGCCATCGATGTGCTGTGGGGCGAACCACCCGCACCGCTGCACCCCGTGGTGTGGATGGGCAAGGCCCTGCAGGGGTGCGGTGAACGCATTGCGCCGCTGCAGCCCGTGGTGGATGATTACAAGTCTTTTTGGCTTGCGGCGCTTGCCTGGTGCGCGCTTGCAGCTATTGTTCTGGTAGTAACCAGCGCCCTGCAATGGGCCGCTTGGGACGCTTTGCCGCCCTGGGGTGTGGCGCTGGCCCTGGGCTTGATGCTCAAGCCGCTGCTGTCTTGGCGCATGCTGCGCGATGAGGTGCAGGCCGTGGAGCAGGCGCTGGCGCAATCGTTGCCTGCCGGGCGCGAACGCCTGGCCTGGCTGGTGAGCCGCGACACCGCCGAACTGGACGCCCAGGCCGTGCGCGAAGCCGCCATCGAGACCCTGGCCGAAAACCTCAACGACTCGGTCGTCGCCCCCCTGTTCTGGTTCGCTCTGCTGGGCCTGCCGGGCGCGGCCCTGTACCGTTTTGCCAATACCGCCGACGCCATGTGGGGCTACCCCGGCATGCGCAATGGGCGCTACTGGCAGTGGGCGGGCAAATGGGCGGCGCGGGCGGACGATGTGCTCTCTTGGCTGCCTGCCCGCCTCACCGCCTTGCTGCTGGCCCTGGCCGCGCGGCGCTGGCCCCAGGGCCTGGCTGCCCAGGCGCGCAAAACCCCGTCGCCCAACAGCGGCTGGCCTATGGCGGCCATGGCGCTGCTGCTGGGCCTGCGCCTGTCCAAACCCGGGGTGTACCAGCTCAACGCTTCTGGCCAGGCGCCATCGTCCCTGGGCACACGCCGCGCCCTGGCTTTGTCCACCCATGCCGTATGGCTGCTGGCGGTCAGCGTGCCCGCTGCCATGCTGGCGCTGACTTGGGCGCTGCTGTAATGCACGCGCCCACGCCCATCCCCCAGCACGGCGGCCCGGATGCGCAAGGTGCGGCACGGTACGACTTTTCCACCAACGCCAACGCCTGCGGTCCTTGTCCATACAGCGTGCAGACCCTGCAAGCGGCCGACCGCAGCCGCTACCCCGATCCCGCCTACAGCGCCTTGCGCCAGCAGCTCGCGGACTTTCATGGGGTAGGTGCAGAGCGCGTGGTGGTGGCCGCCAGCGCCAGCGAGTTCATCCACCGCATCAGCGCCTATGCCGCCCGCACGGGCCTGCGCCATGCCATGCTGCCCCCGCACAGCTATGGCGACTACGCCCGCGCCGCCCAGGCGTGGGGCCTGCAGATCCAGGCGCCCGATGCGGCCCAGGCAGATGCCCCCGCGCTGCACTGGGCCTGCGAACCCGCCAGCCCCTTGGGAGGGGAGGATGCGGCCTTGGCCGCGTGGGCCCAAGGGCCGCTTGCGCCCGCCAGCCTGTACGTGCTGGACTGCGCCTATGCCCCGCTGCGCCTGCAAGGCCCAGCCCGCCCCGTGCCCACTGGCGTGTGGCAGATGTGGACACCCAACAAAGCCCTGGGCCTGACCGGCGTGCGCGCCGCCTATGCCATTGCCCCGGAAGGCGCCCAGGCCCAGGCCCAGGTTCTGCAAGCCCTGGCGCCGTCCTGGCCCGTGGGGGCCGATGGCGTGGCGCTGCTGGGCAACTGGGTACAGGCGCAAACGCAAGCGTGGCTGGCGCAAACCCTGCCCGTGCTGCGCGGCTGGAAAGCGCTGCAGCTCCAACTGTGTGCGGAGTTGGGCTGGCAGGTGCTGCCCGGCAGCCTGGCCAATTACTTCACGGCCCGCCTGCCGCAACCCATGGCCGCCGAGATGCCCCGCACCCTGCAAACCCTGCGCGCGCAGGGCATCCAATTGCGCGACTGCGCGTCTTTCGGCCTGCCGGGCTGTGTGCGGGTGGGGGTGCTGGGGCCGATAGCGCAGCAGGCGCTGGGTGCGGCGTGTATGAAAGGGCGGTAAGGAGAGGGCGTTGGCACATCGTGTGGCGGCCTTACAGCCCGGCAGCCACCAAGCCGCGCAGCAGCGCAGCCCCGATGGCGATGCGATCCTCGGTATCGACGCCGTCGTCGGTTTGCGGGATGGCGCATAGTCCATCCACGACGTGGTGCTTGCTGGCCACCTGGTCAAAAGCACTGCGCTGATCGGCTGGCGTGGGGATATGGCCCAGTGCCCACCCGGTATCCATGCACCGGATTTGCAGCCCGCTATTGCGCAGCTTCAAATGGCGTTCCTCGGTCTCGTAGCCCGGAAAGCAGCGCGGCCAGCCGTCGTTGCCGATGCGATCGGGTGGTATGTCCGCTGCATGCACCAGTGCCAGCAAATAGCCATCGTGGTGGTTGCTGCGGTTGTCGCAAGAGTCCGACAAGGGCAGGCAGAGCGCATAGCCAGGATCGGGGCCGAGCGCGTAGTTGCCCGCAAAGCCCAAGTGCTCGCCGCGCATGGCCTCGTATTTGGCAAGGTAGTAGCGCCAGTCTTTGGGGGTGCCGGGGGCGTTGACGAACCCTTCGGCCACGGTTTGCGGCGGCTTGCCGGTGGCCATGTCGTCCAGCAGCGCCATCAATGCCGTAGCGCTGGGGTGGGGGTTTTCGTTGAAGCGGGCACGCCAATGGTCCTCCCATTGGCCCGACTGCCGCTGCTTGGGCGTGCCAAGGTAGGTAAAGCGGTAGCCCCCACGGCGGCGGTACACGCGCCCTCCGTGCCCTTTGGCGAGCAAGGCCGCGTTGACCCAGTGGTAGGGCGCTGCAAACAAGGCGGTAAACTGCTCGGCGCGCCGGGTGAAGGTGGCGGCGTCTTGCTCTGGATCGAGATCGAATGCCGTCAGGCCGCCGCGCAAAAGCTCGTGGTCTTCCAGGCGGTGGATGGTGTCTTGCAGGCCGGGGTGCTGGCTGGCCAAGGCTTGCTTGGCCTGTTCGTTGCGCACCTGCACCTGGTTGAAGGTTTTGACTTCTGTGAGCGGCCCCCCGGCGATGAGGATGTCCACCTCGCGCAGCAGGGCGGGCATGTGGTTGCGGTTGTCTTCGGCGCGGATTTCGCTGCGGGAGGCTTCGATCAGATTGCGCAAGCGGCGCAGGCGGGGCAGCAGCGTGGGTACCTCCACCCCGGTCACCAAACCGTGCAGCACGCCGTAGAACAGCAAGGTGTGCGCCAACGACCATGGGCGGGTGCCATACAGCGCGCAGCAGGCGTGGAACAGGTTGACGCCGACGGGCGCCTCGCCAAAATCGCGGAAATTGAAAATCCGCAGCGGTGCCGTAGCGTTGCTGGCATCGCGGGTAAAAAGCTGGGCAAAAATGGGCTCGATGTCCTTGGGCCTGGCCGTGCCGTCCGCGCCTTTTTCGAGCCAGATGTCCAGCGCCTGCATGATCCAGGCAAAGTCTTCGCTGGCATGGGGCGCGGCGTTGCCCAGCAATTGCGCTGACAGGCGCGTCACGGCCTGCAAATCGCCTTGCTTCACCTGCACGGCGTGGCCGCGTTGCCAGGCACGCACCTCCAGCAGAAAGCGCACATAGCGCATGAACTCTTCGTCGATCAGGTGGTTGTCGCCCCGGTAGCGCCAGAACAGGTCGGCCCAGCGGGTGTCGATGGAGCGGGAGAAGGCGGCCAGCGCCGTGGGGTCGATGCTGGGGTTCTTGGCCAGCAGGGCTTCCAGGTCGGCCTTGAAGTTTTCAAACTCCGTCAGCGGCCTGCCGCGTGAATTCATCTTCACGTACAAGGTGTTGTCCAGCTTTTGCGCCGCCACCGGCAGCAGCAGAAAGCGGATGGCGGGGTTCTCGGGATCTGTCAGACGCTGCCAGGCGGCGCGCAGGCGCTCGGCGGTCTGTTCCTGGTAATGCTGGTGCAGGGCGTCGAGCACCACCAGCATGCCCTGGATGCTGGGGTCGTGCTTCCAGGTGGGCAGGTAGCGGGCCTGGTCGCACAGCCATGCCGGCAGATTTTTTGCGGCCATGTCGGGGCGGCATTGGGTCAAAAATTCGCAAAACGCCCGTGCGCCGGGGCGCGTGGCGTAATGAAAAGCGTGCCAGGGCTGCGCTACCCCTGCCAGGTTCGGCTGCTGCCAGGCCAGATAGCAGTGCAGCAAAAACAAGGTGGTCAGGCGCTGCTGGCCGTCCAGGGGGTACAGGGTGCCGTTGACCACATCGCCAAAAACGAAATCAAGGTGCAGGCCGTGGCCGCCGTCCTCCAGCGCGGCGCACAGGTCGGCGATAAAGCGGGTGCGCACCTGGAAGGCTTGTTCGTTGAGGCGCCCCTGGGCGTAGTCGCGCTGGAAGAGCGGAATCTCGATGGCCGAGACCTGCGTGCCGTTGAGGGGCTGGCCGAAAAGCTGCGCCAGGCTGGTGGGGGCGCTGTGTTCTGGGGTGCTGGTTGCAGTGGTGTCGGTCATTGCGGCTGGCTCAGGTATTTAACCAATTCGGTTTTGATGGTCTGGAGGTACGCAGCTTTGTCGTCCTCACCCCAAAAATGGGGTTGCAGCTTGCCTGCCGGGGTGTAGTACTTGAGGAACACGTTGCGCGTGGCCGCCGGGATGTAGTCCCCGCGCTTGTCCATCTCCAGCACCTTGTGCCGCTTGACCTCGAACACCGCATTGCTCAGCGCCGCATTGGCGCCGTGCGACAGCAGGGCCAGATTGGCAAGGCCGTGGTCGGCCTCTTCCACCACGCCGTCGTTGAGCGCCAGCAGCACCTTGCCCGCCAGGGTGTTGAATTGCTCCTGGTCGAACTGGCGGGTGTGGGGGTCGCGCAGGGCCTCCAAGGCGCTGTGGATGGTGTCCAGCAGTGCCGTTATGGCGTCGTCGCCGCCGCTTGCAGGCTGGATGGCGCCCAGGGCCTGGACATGCGCTTGCAGCCAATCCTTCCACTGTTCGGCCCGGTTCAACCTTTGCGCGTTCTGGGCGTGGATGTGCTCCAGCGACCAGGCTTGCTCCACATACTCTTTGAATGAAAAACGCCCCTGGCCAATGGCGATGTTGAACAGCAGCAGGACGCGCTGCAGTTTCTCGCGGTCAGACCGGCTCTCGTAGTGCAGGGTATCGAGTTCGTCGTTGACCGGGGTGCCGAGTGCCGCCCGGATGCGCTGGTTCAGCAGCGCCTCAAAAGTGCTTTTGGCCGGGGCAGGGCGGCCATCCCTGTCCTGCGTCCAGCTCCAGATGTCGCCAATGGGCGTGCCGCAGGCCACCAGAAAGCCGATTTTGTTGTACCAGCGCGGCTCTTCGAACCAGCCCAGCAACTGCGCGTGCAAGGCCACGACTTTTCCCCAGAAGGCGATGCCGCCGGTTTTGGCCTGGTCCTGCAAGGCATCAAAGGTGTGGTAGCGGCGGGCGCCCGTGGCGGGTTTGCCCGCCAGGGTGTCGAGCAGCAAGTCAATGCGGGTGCCGTCCTGCCGGCTGCCGTGGCGGCTGGGGGGCGCGGCAAAGGCCCAGATGTCGTCGCGTTGCAAATCGCGTTCTATGCCATCCCACTGCGCCGCCACTTCGATCTCGCGCCCTGGTTTGGCTTGCGCAATGTGTGTGAGCAGGACGGCTTTGATCAACTCCGCGTCGGTCAGTGGAATGCGGCCCTGGTTCAGGCGGGTGAACAGGGGGATGGGCTCCTCGGACTCCGGCACCTCGTACCAGATGATGCGCACGGAGGTGGAGAGGTAGTCGTAAATGCGATTGGCACGGTGCTCTTTGGCTTGGTCTGTGGCCCCTGCGCTGTCGATCCATGCGCCGATGGTCCGGTGTGCTTCGCGCAGGTGAAAGTAGTCTATGTTTTCTGCGGGCTGGTTAGCGTCCAGCGTTTCGAGATAGGTGCGGCTGCCGCTGCGGGTGGCGTACTCCAGGCTATAGGCAGCGCCCGAGCGTTTGTAGCCATTTTTCTGCAGGTAGTTGAAGATCAGCCACAGCGTGGTGAGGCGTTGCTGGCCATCGATCAACTCCCAGGTTTCAGGGGCGCCAGTCCCCATCCTTTTCACCACGATGGGTTGCAGGCTGTAGGGCTGGCCGGCGCTTTTCAAAATATCGTCCAGCAGCTTGGTCACTTCATCGGCCGTCCAGCGGTAGCCGCGCTGGTAGGCCGGAATGAAAAATTGGCCGCTGATCCCGGGGCGCTCTTCGTTCGTTTCCGGGTCTGTGCTGAAGCCAATCGTCTGGTGTTTCAGTTTGTAGGCCATCGTGTTGTCGTTCCCTGGTGTTTCAGGCAGGGATGATTGTTGCTGATCTGCAGCAGGGCCTTCTTAAAATGCCGCGATGCCTTTTCCTAACCGCTGGCCGTTTCGGCTTGTCTCCTCCCTTGTTTGGCTGGCCTGCGGCCTGGCCAATGCCCAGAACCCACCGGCAGCCGCCGATGCGCCAGACGCCCCTGGAACGGCGGGCGCGCAGCCGCCCGCCACGGCGCAGGCGGCCGTGCTGTCGCGCGATGCCCGGCGCATCCATGCGCTGTCGCGCGACAAGCTCTTGCAGATCCGCACGCTGCTGCGCACCTCCAACACCCAGGCGTCCATTGGTTCGGGCTTTTTCGTGTCGGCCGATGGGCTGATCGTGACCAACTTCCACGTGGCCAGCCAGTTGGCGCTGGAGCCCGAGCGCTACCGCGGGGTGTACGTCACCATCGACGGGCAGGAGGGCGATGTCGAGCTGCTGGCGTTCGACGTGCAGCACGACGTGGCCAGCAGCTCGACATCGCCCTCCTGCCCGTCGATGGTGACGTACACC
>CAZRFF010000006.1:0-18879 GCA_964599265.1 uncultured Simplicispira sp.
CCTTGTCGGCACGCAGCAGCACGCTGTAGCTGGCCATCACGTCGGGCCGGTCGAGGAAGTAGGTGATGCGCCGAAAGCCTTCGGCCTCGCACTGCGTGAAGAAGGTGTCGCCGCTCACGTACAGGCCCGAGAGCTGCGTGTTCTTGGCAGGCGCGCAGGTGGTGAAAATTTCCAGTTCAAATGGCGCATCGTCCTCGGGCAGATTCTCCAGCACGAGCTGACCGCCATCCATCTTGAAGCTGGTGCCCGCGCCGTTGACCAGCACGCGCGCCAGGTTGAGCTCCTCGCCATCCAGGCGCAGCGGCTGGGCGGCAGCGGCCGGGTTGCGGCGCACGCGCATTTTGTTCAGGACGCGGGTCTTGGCCGGGTCCAGGTCGAATGTGAGATCCACCGTGTCGATCCAGTACGCCGGGGGGGCGTAGTCCAGGCGGTGGATGGTGGTGGCTTGTCCTTCTTTCATCTTCGTTCCTTGGCCGCTTAAATGCCCTGCTTGAGCGAGGCTTCGATGAAGGCGTCGAGGTCGCCGTCCAGCACCTTCTGCGTGGCGGAGATTTCGACGTTGGTGCGCAAATCCTTGATGCGGCTGTTGTCCAGCACATAGCTGCGGATCTGGTGGCCCCAGCCCACATCGGTTTTGGTATCTTCGAGCTTTTGCTGCTCTTCCATGCGTTTTTGCATCTCCAGCTCGTAGAGCTTGGAGCGCAGGCGCTGCCAGGCCACGTCGCGGTTGCTGTGCTGGCTGCGGCCATCCTGGCATTGCACCACGGTGCCCGTGGGGATGTGCGTCAGGCGCACGGCCGAGTCGGTCTTGTTGATGTGCTGGCCGCCCGCACCGCTGGCGCGGAAGGTGTCGGTGCGCACGTCGGCGGGGTTGATGTCGATCTGGATCGAGTCGTCGATCTCGGGGTAGACGAACAGCGAGGCGAACGAAGTGTGGCGCCCGCCCGAACTGTCGAACGGGCTCTTGCGCACCAAGCGGTGCACGCCGGTTTCGGTGCGCAGCAGGCCGTAGGCGTATTCACCTTCGATGTGGATGGTCGCGCTCTTGATGCCGGCCACATCGCCAGGGGTTTCTTCGTCCACCGTGGCCTTGAAGCCTTTGCGCTCCGCATACTTGAGGTATTGGCGCAGCAGCATGCTGGCCCAGTCGCAGGCTTCGGTGCCGCCCGCGCCGGCCTGGATGTCCACATAGCAGTTCAGCGGATCAGCCTCTTTGCTGAACATGCGGCGAAATTCCAGCTCCTCGATCATGGAGCGGAGTTTTTCGGCCTCGGCTTCGATGGTCAGCAGCCCGGCTTCGTCCTCCTCTTCGCAGCTCATTTCGTAGAGTTCGCTGTTGTCGGCCAGCTCGCGGGTGAGCTTGTCCAGCGTGACGACCACGCTGCTGAGGGACTTTTGTTCTTTGCCCAGCTCCTGGGCTTTCTTGGGGTCGTTCCAGGCTGCGGGGTCTTCCAGCGAGGCGTTGACGGTTCTCAGACGTTCAAACTTGGCATCGAAGTCAAAGATACCTCCGTAGCTCGGCCGTGCGCGAGCTCAGGTCTTCGAGGGTGTTGCCGATTTGGTTGATGCGTTCTGCTTCCATGGTGTGCGATCCTGGGTATTTTTGGGATGAATAACCCATGATTTTCGCATGGGCGGCTTACTCCGGGTTTTTCATTGACCGCAGGGGGCGCTGCCTGCGCAGACGGTGACTTACAGGGGGTACATTAAGTAACGAACTCTGCTATGCTGTCCGCACCCCCCGCCACAACCCAAGCGCCATGCACACTGGCGTGCAGGGTCAAATCCGCACCGGGCAGGAACAGGGAGAAAAGGCGCTGATCGGCATCTGCAGCACACCGGCGCGTCAAACAAGGCCGCACGGCGGGCATCAAAACGGATGCATCAGCGGCCACCGTGCCAGGTACGATTCGCTAATGCGCCTCGCACTATTCCTTCTCCTTCTTATCTCGGTTTTCGATGGGTTTGCCGCCCCCCGCCCGCTCACGGTCAAGCGCATTGGCCTTGAGCAGGGGCTATCGCAAGTCACCGCACGCGTCATCGCCCAAGACGGCCCCGGGCAAGTTTGGATTGGCACGGAAAGCGGGCTGAACATCCATGATGGGGCGCACGTGCGCCATCTGCGGCATGACCCCGAAGACCCGCGCAGCCTGAGCGACAACTACATCCGCGCCCTGCTGGTGGGGCCGGGCGGCGACATGTGGGTGGGCACGATGGGCGGCGGCCTCAACCGCTGGCTTGCAGCTGAGGAGCGCTTCGAGCGCTACCCGTTTGGAACCCCCACGGGGCTACCCAGCGCGGAGGTCGAGGCGCTGTTGCAAACCTCCGACGGCGCCCTCTGGATTGGCCATGGAGGCGGTTTGTCGCGCCTGGACAGCGCCAAGGGCACCTACGCCCATTTTTCTCAATCCAGCGACGGCCCACTAGGCGCTGTGCGTGCGTTGGCTCAAACGGCCGACGGCGCCATCTGGCTGGGAGGCCAGGGCGGTCTTTGGCGCTTCAATCCAGATACGACCCTGATCGAACGGGTGTCCCCACTTGCCACAACACCCATCCTGGCTCTGCGTGTGGCAAGCGACGGCAGCCTGTGGGTCGGCACCGAGACCGCCGGGCTCCACCGGGTAGACCCAGCCAGCCGACAGGTGCAGTCCATTTCTGGCGGCCCCGGGCCTGAAGTGACCGCCATTGCCGAAGACGCCCAGGGCGCCATCTGGTTTGCCACCTGGGCGGGCGGCATCAGCCGCATCGACCCGGCCAGCGGCCATATCGAAACCTGGAACAACTCCGCACCAGCCCCCACGAGCCTGAGCAGCACCAACGTCGTCAGCCTGATGGTTGACCACAGTGGCGTTCTGTGGGCGGGCACGTTCGATGCCGGAGCCAACCTGGTAATGCCCTACGGCAGCGCATTCGAGCACCATGCCTACGACGTCACGCGTGCCGCCAATGGCGGATTGGTCTGGCAGATGGTATGGGCCTTTGCCGAGGGGCTGGACGGCGCCATTTGGGTGGGCACCCAGCGTGGCATGAACCGCTATGACGGCCAGCTTGGCCGGGCCGAGGTGTATCTTGCCGATGGCGGGCGCTGCAGCGGCCTGGGGCTGGGCCGGGACGTGCGCGCCATCCTGCCCGAAGGCGAACGGCTGCTGTGGCTGGCTCTGGCCGATGGCGGGCTGGTGCGGCTCGACCCCGTGACATGCCAGCACCGCATATGGCGCAAAGAGCTGACTACCGCCACCCGCGCACGCCTGCTGCTGCGCGACAAACAAGGCATGCTGTGGATAGGCACCGACAAAGGCCTCAACCGGCTCGACCCGGCCAGCGGCCAGGTCACGCACTACACCGCGCAAGGCCAGCCGGGCAGCCTGCCGCACAACCGCATCCGTAGTCTGTACCAGGACGCACAGGGCACGCTCTGGGTGGGAACCAGCGGCGGCCTCTCGCGCTGGGAGCCAACCGTCCAGGAGGAGGGCGGTGCCGGGCAGTTCACCACCTGGCGCGCAACCGATGGGCTTTTGAGCGACAACGATGTGCGCGCCATCCACCGCGACGAAGACGGCATCCTGTGGCTCGCCACCGGCATGGGCCTGACCCGGCTCGACCTGCAGCAGCGCAGAGCGCGTTTCTTCTACGAAAAGCAGGGGCTCAGCAATAACACCCTCTACACCGCCATCCCGGACGGCCCGGACCTGTGGATCAGCTCCAACGACGGCCTGACCCGCTTCAACCGCCAAACCCTGGAGGCCACCCGCTTCTACCGGGGCGATGGCTTGCAAAGCAGCGAATTCAACTTCAACGCCTGGCTGCGCACCCGCGCGGGCGATCTGCTGCTGGGCGGCAACGGTGGGTTCAACCGGCTGCACATCGACCGCCTGGGCCACCCCGTGCCAGCGCCACGATTGCAACTGCTGTACCAGGCGGACGGCGACGCCCGCCTCCAACCCACACCCCAGTCCGCAGCCCCCGGTACAGACGCAGTGCTGGAACTGGAAGGCAACGGCATCCGCGTGTTGCCCCAGGTGCTGCACTACCTCAACAGCCAGCGCAACGGCTGGCGCTATCGCCTGCTGGGTTCCCGCAATGAACACTGGAAGCATGCCGCCCCGGACCAGCTGGAAGTGCTTTACGACAACCTCTCACCCGGCACCTACCGCTTCCAGGCCGTGGGCTACACCGGCGGTGGGCTAGAGAGCGGCCCGCCGCAGGAGCTGGCTTTTTGCGTGCTGCCACCCTTGTGGTTGCGACCATGGGCCATTGCGCTGGAGGTGCTGCTTTTTGTGGGACTGGCCTGGGCGCTGGCAGGCCTGCGCACCCGCACCCTGCGCAGCCGCGCCACCCGCATGCAGGCCGAGATCGACACCCAAACCCGCGAAATCTCTGACCAGAACCAGCGCCTGAACCAGCAGGCTGCCGAGCTGGCCCGTTTGCTCGACAGCCAGAGCGACTTCTACCGCCGCGTTGCGCACGAGCTCAAAACCCCGCTCTCCCTCATCACCCTGCCATTGGACCGGCTGCAGCACACCACCCAGGGCGCAGAGGCCTCCGGTGCAGACAACGCCCTTGCCACCCTGGTGCGTGGCGTGGAACGGCTGGAACTGCTCGTCACAGAACTGACCCGCGCCGCCTTCGACCCCCGTGGCGCCGACCTTGCCTGGACGCAGCAGCAGACCTTCTGCCTGGGGGCGTTTCTGGCCCCTATGGCACAACTCTACCGCCAGGCCGCCCAAGCACGCGGCACAGCGCTGCACACAGCCCCGCTGCCCGATGCCGCCGTCACCCTGCACCGCGCCGTGCTTGAAGACGTGCTGCACAACCTGCTCTCCAACGCCGTCAAATACACCCCTGCGGGCGGCACCATTACCCTGGCCGTAGAACTGAACAGCGAAAGCTCGGCCTTGTGGATCACGGTATCGGACACCGGCCCCGGCCTCCCCGCTGAAGAATGCCGCCGCATCTTCGAAGCCGGTTACCGCACGGCCCAGGCCACTGCATCCGGCACCGGGGGCCATGGCCAGGGCCTGCACATCTGCCACAGCCGCCTGCTTGTCGTGGGCGGCAGCATTGGGGTGCGCAGTGAACCCGGTCAAGGCTGCGTTTTTTCTGCAGAAATCCCGGCCACCTGGAGCTGCGGCGAAGCCAGCCGCACCCTGGGCACGGCAGCCGTGCGCCCAAGTACAGCGCCTGGCGACGACCGGCCCCAACTCCTCGTTGTGGAAGACGACCCCGACCTGCAAACCGCACTCGCCCATGCGCTGGAGCCGCACTACGCCCTGCACCTGGCAGCCAACGTGGCGGATGCACTGGCCCAGGCACGCGAGCACCTGCCCGATCTCATCGTTTGCGACCGCATGCTGCCCGACGGGGACGGCTTGACCGTGCTCAAACAACTCCGGCACGACCAGGACACCAGCCACATCCCCATCGTGATGCTCACGGCCATGGCAGACAAGCATAGCCAGCAACAAGGCTGGCAAAACCAGGCAGACGACTACATCACCAAACCCTTCGACCCGCAGACCCTGCGCCTGCGCATCGACAGCCACCTGGCAAACCGCCGCCGCACCCGTGCCTGGGCGCTGGCTCAATTGAAACAATTTGCAGGCGTGCCGTGCGAAGCGGCCCCCACCCTGGCTGCCCCTGGCGCACCGGAAGAAGCAACCCCCAGCCCGGCCACCAATGTGCCGCCCCTCTCGCCTGCCGACGCGCAGTACCTCGCCCGCCTCGAATCCACCGTCCTCAGTCTGCTGCCCCAAGGCGGCTGCGGTCTGGAAGCCGTGGCCGAGCACATGGGCCAAAGCACCCGCACCCTGCAGCGCAAACTGCAGGCGCTGTACGGCTGCGGTTTCAGCGACTACGTGGCCGAACTGCAATTGCGCCAAGCCAAGAGCCTGCTGCGTGAGGGCTCCAGCGCCAAGCGTGCGGCGCTGGAGGCTGGATATTCCAGCCAGTCGTACATGAGCCGGGTCTTCCGCAAACGCCTGGGTTGCACACCGGGTGAGTACCAAGCACAGCAGCGCAGTGTGGACTAATTTTGGACTTTTCGGTGCTGAGTCTTGGCGGCGTAGCGTTGAAAGCTCTTTTTTAGGAGCGCGATACCGACAGTGCAGTGCTGTGTCGAGAGCACTTTCACGCCAATTTTGATCACTGTTACGCCAATGTGTGGGGGGTGACGTATGCATCATGTGACAGGCGATACCGGCCAAGTAGTATGTAAGCAAATGTCGTGTTTAATTTGAGTTGCCTAGCAGGCTGCTGAAATACTGCTGGAGAACTCAAAAAATGACGACTTTGACCTCACCCCTTACCGGGTTCGAAAAGATCGCTTGTAGGCCGTTTTAAGCGGTCGATGTTCTTGGCTGCCGATGGGAAAACCAGTATTTCAGCAGCCTGTTAAGTTCGGTGGATTTGTGCCGCAGCGGGGGATTTCGTTCGTTTATCGCAATATTCCCTGCATTCTGGGGATATTTTCTGCGTGCGCGTTCTGTTTCGGGGCAAGGCAATCATTTGCCTGTCATTCAATAAAACCAAGTCTACTAATAATGGATTATATCATGGAATATAAAGCGGAGAAATTGGTTCTGAAATTTACGCGCGGTTCTGATAACGGGGCAACCCATGCATTGGATCTGGTGCCGGGGTTTTCTGTCCAAATAGGGCGCGATCCAGAATGCAAAATAAATGTCAATGAAAAAGATGGCATGGTGAGCCGCGTGCATGCCGAAATCCGGCTGGGGCTGACCCGCGATGAGGGTGCCAAGGCAGAGGCTGGCGCCCAGAAGTCCGGTATTCTCATCACCAATCTGAGCAAAAATGGTTTGACCATCAATGGCAAGGACGTTCCGCTCAACCAGTCTGAATCTCTCAAGGATGAGGATGTCATCCAATTGGGGGGCGTTGATGGGCCGCAGATTGAAGCGGGTCTTTTGCCCAAACCGGCCAAGCAGCCTGCGGTAACCAAGGAAGCTCGGACGTACCGGCCAGCCCCTACCACCGAAATCCCGCGCCCGAATGTTTCTCAGCAGCCTGCCGCGGCAGGTTCGGGCGGCTCCAAGGAGGCGCCTGCTGGCGCAGGAAAACCCGGTATCGGCGCTGCCACACTGGAGCGGCGCCTTGATGAAGTCAGGAAAGGCGTCGATGAAGTCGCTGCGGAAAAGGTCGAGGCAGCAACGGCAGCGGCCAATAACAAGCTCCTGGTGTTCGGTGCTTCAGCCGCTGCGGCGGTGCTTCTTGTGGGTGGATTTGCGTTCTACCTTTCGGAGCAGAACAAGAGCCGTCTCAAGGATGAAATGATCGTCGTGTCCCAGAAGGCAGAGGACGCCAAAAAGAAACTTGAGGAAATCAAATCGCAGCAGGCGGCGGATACTGGCTTGGCAACACGCATCCACCAGGAGTGGGGTGACTCGACTGTCTTGGTTGAATACCAGTGGCAAATGGTGGATGCCAATAATAATCAGCCTTTGTATCATTATTTCAAGACGAGCAAGGGTTTAAGTATTGACCAACCGCTTCCAGTGTATAGGGAGTTGGAAGACGGCTCTATCCAACCCATAATCACGGAAAAATCCTGTGGGCTTCTCGCAGGTCTCCTGAAGGAGCTTCTCGATGTTGATGAGAAGAAAAATTCTGCAGGGTGTAATTATCTATTGGGAGGCAAGGGCACGGGTTCTGGTTTCGTTGTGGGGGCTAATGGCCAAATCATGACGAACAAGCACGTGGCCGCAGCGTGGCAGTCATCCTTTGAATTCAAGTTTCCTGGTATTCTTGTGAAGAGAAATAAAGATGGAAAGCTTGTCGAAGAATTTATCGAAAAGGCTCCAAATAATCTGAAGGAGTGTGTTCCTCTTGGCGGTTCTGAAAAAAATTCCTGCCTCAAAAATGTGAATTACGCGGTGGGGGGGCGGAATTCGATGCTGAACGTGGTTTTCCCCGGCAACCAGACGCGGATACCCGCCCGCCTTGGACCGGTGTCCGGCCAGCACGATGTGGCCATTATTTCCATCGATGTCGATGGGCTGAAGCCTGTTGATACCAACCGTACCCTGGAAGGGGTACAGGCGGGCGATGCGGTCGTCCAGCTTGGCTACCCTGGAATATCCTCCATGACGTACTTGGCCGTCCTTTCCCAGGATGGGAGCGTGGGCAGCTACAACCGCACGTCCATACACGACGTATCCGTCACCCAAGGGCAGATCAGCAAATTACCCAGGCGGATTGCCAATAGCTCGGTCGATGCCATTGCGCTCAATACGCAAGGGGATTCCATCGAACTCAGCATTCCACACAGCGGCAGCGGCAATAGCGGCGGGCCGGTCTTCGATCGCAACGGCAGGGTGATTGGATTGTTCACTGCGGATGTCAGGAACGTATCCGGCAGCGGGGCGCTTGCGCTGGTCACGCCGATTTACTACGGCAGCGTTTTGCTGGGCAAAGAAAAAACCATCCGCTGAAGCGCAAAGGCACCTGCTCATGGCAACAGGCACTTCATTGGGCGGGCGGATGGGTATGTGGCTGCGCACGTTGCTGGCAGGGGCGGCGCAGCCCACTGCGCCAGTGCCAATCCAAGCCGCCATGGAGGCCGCGCGCTGGCCTGCCTGCGCCACCCGCTTCCAGTACGACGGCGCATGCTGCACCGACGTAGGGCTGGTGCGTGACAACAACGAGGATGCGGTGCACCTGGCCCTGGGCGGCGCGGGGCACCCCTGGCTGGCCGTGCTGGCCGACGGCATGGGCGGGCACGCCTGCGGTGAAGTGGCCAGCGCACTGGCCGTTGCCACCGTGGCCGATGGCTGCGCTACCGCCCGGATGGGTTCCGCACGGTATGGAGCGGGCGGCAACGGCATAGGCAGCGCTGACCTGGAAGCGCTGGGCGACTTGCTGGTGCAGACCAACCTGGCCGTTTGGCGCCATGCCCAGGAGCATGTAGAGACCACGGGCATGGGCACGACGCTGTGCGTTGTGCTGCTTGCGCATGGCTATGCCTTGTGGGCATGGATCGGAGACAGCCGGATCGGCCTGCTGCGCAATGGCGTGCTGCTGCCGCTCACGCACGATGACACGGTGGTCAATCGCATGGTCGAGCAGGGCACGCTGACGCTCGAGGAGGCCGCAGGGCATCCGCAGGCCAGTGTGCTGGCGCAGGCGCTGGGCACGCACGAGACGCTGGAGCGCCTCAATGTGTGCCCCGAGCCGCTGGCCTTGCAGGCGGGCGACCGGCTGGTGATGACCTCCGACGGTGTGCATGACGTGCTGTCGCCGCTGGACATTGCCGCCGTGCTGACACAGGCCGCCACGGCCCATGGGGCGGTGCGGGAACTGGTCGAGGCGGGCAAGCGCGCGGGCAGTGCCGACAACCTCAGCGCCGTGGTGGTCGACGTGTGCCAGGTGCGCCGGCCTGCGGTTACGCGCGACAACGTGAAGGCGCTGGCGCCACGGGAGGCGCCATGATCGGCATAGGCGACATCGTCGATCAGCGCTATGAAATCACCCAACTGCTCGGTGCCGGTGGCATGGGCAAGGTGTACAAGGCGCGCCGCTGCGCGGGGGGGTTGAGCAGCGAGGTGGCAATCAAGGTGCTGGAGCCGGGCGTGGCCTCGTGGCGTTTCGAGCGCGAGGCCCAGATACTGGAGCAACTCAGGCACGACAACATTTGCCGGGTGCTCGACCTGTTGCAGCACGACGGCCAGCATGCCATGGTGCTGGAGTATCTGGACGGCCAGCCGCTCGATGGCGTGCTGGAGCAGCAAGGCCGTCTGTCCTGGCCGGATGTCAAGGCGATTGCCGCCGATGTGCTGGCGGGGCTGGCCGAGGCCCATGGCCGTGGCATCGTTCACCGCGACATCAAGCCCGCCAACCTGATGTTCATGCGCACCGCCACGGGCGGCAAGACCGTCATCATGGACTTCGGTATTGCCCGCGACCAGGGGCGGGACGGGTCGGGTACGAGCGCAGGCAACGTGGTCGGCACATGGCGCTATGCCGCCCCTGAGCAGATCAAGGGAGAAGACCTGGGGCCGCCCTGCGATTTGTATGCGCTCGGCGTGACGCTGTACGAGCTGCTGACGGGCGGTGCGCTTTTTCCCATCGACACCGCCAAGGAATACGAATGGATGCATGCCCATGTGCATACGCCACCCGACTGGAACCAGTTGGAGGCGCTGCATGGCAAGGGCGCCATGCGGTTCCTGCAAAAAGCGTTGCAGAAAAAGCCGGCGGATCGCTATGCCACCGCGCAGGCCATGCTGCAGGCATTGACCGACATTCCCACGAATTCTGCTGATGGCGGTTTGGCGAAGAAGCCTTGGCAGTTCGTGATGCCGCTACTGGGGCGGGCAGGGCAGCTATCGCGGCCCGCCGCACGGCAGCCCAAACCCCGGGAGCGACCTGGACGCCCTCTTTCGGTGCTGGTTCTCCTCGGGCTTTCGGGCGCTGCGGCCTTGGGGGGTGTGGGCTTCATCGGCATGGCGTTATGGCGAAGCGATACTCCGGCGCCGCTTGCCAGGCAGCTTCCCAGCTTGCCGACGCCCGCCCCCGCGTCTGTGCGGGTTATTCCTGCGGAGCCGGAGCGAAGCCGGATTGAAAACGTCCTGCCAAAACGTGGGGAGCAGATCGTCACGCCCTATGTGCCTGCGGCGGTGGTCCATGCACTGCCCCCTGATCCGCCCTACACACCACCCGTGAATAGCAGCCGTCCAAGCACCATGGTATCCGGCAGCCGCGAACCCGATACGGCTGCGCCGCCGCCGAGGACGGCCGTGCAGCAGCCCCCAACCTCCGCCAAGAAAAACAACAAGTTAGTTACAGTCGAATGAGAGTTTTCACATGAATCATCCCATGCCCTCCTTCTGGCGGCGGCACTTGCGCTGCGCAATACTGGCAGTAGCTGCCTGCACCATCCTCGCAGGCTGCGCGCAGATGCCTTCCACGTCCCGTGGCAGTGCGGCCTCTGTGGCAAAGCCCGAAGATGTCCGTTTCTCCCAGACCGACCGGGGGGCCATGATTACCGTGGCCGCACAAGTGCTTTTCGATACCGGGCGCAGCGACATCAAGCCGGAGGGCGAGGCATTCATCGACTCCCTGGTCAAAGCCGCCGGCCGCAGTGATGCGCGCTTGCTCATCGAGGGGCACACGGACAACGTGGGCAGCGATGCGGCCAACCAGGCGCTTTCGGAGAATCGGGCTGACGCCGTCAAGCAGGCGCTGATGGCCAGGGGCGTCCCATCGCAGCGCATCACCACCGTTGGCTTTGGGCCATCGCAACCCGTGGTGAGCAACGACACCGAAGACGGCCGTGCCACCAACCGGCGCAGCGAGGTCATTTTGCTGGGCGAGCGCATCGAAAACGTGGACCGCGACGACCTCATGGGCAGCCTGAGAGGGCTGGGGCGCAAGTTTGCCGGGGCGGTGACTGCCGTTGCCGAGCGCATCCAGTACAGCAGGCCTACGCCGCAAACCTTCGACCCCAACGACCGCATGCGCAAGCTGGGGCCTGCCACGCGCTGCGGCGAACGGGCGGGCGGCTACCTGCTGATCGATAACTCCGCACTGGAACCCGCCGAACTGCGCCGGGGCGAGCAGGCCATCCTCACCATCGACATGCATGTGTGTGTGCCGCAGGGGCAGCGCCACACGGTGACGCAGACCATCCGCATCCTGCGCGGCAAGACGCTGATAGGCAGCGGCGGGCAAGCCTCCTTTCCTGGCACGGAGCGTGCCCGCTACCACCTGTTCGCCCGCGTTTCCACCGCCGCAAGCATGCCGCCAGGCACGTACCAGGTGGAATCCGTGATGACCCTGGGCGGGCGCAGCTACCGCCAGACCACGCCATTCACCGTGCGCTGAGAAAACCCCTATGCATATTCAACAGACGGCGCTGCGGCGCACTTTTTGGGCGAAAACCGTTACCGCTACGGCGGTTGTACTGTGCGCTGCCGTGGCTGGGTTTGCCGCTCCTGCGGCGGCGCAGTCCGACATGGATTGGGGGGCTGCTGCAATCGCGCGTTCGCTTGAGCTTGAAAAAGAAAAACACGGAAGCGGCGCAAGCCAGATCGGTATGGAGATGGTGGATATTCCTGCGGGAAGTTTTTTGATGGGGGCGGTTTTTTGCAAGAAGACCAACGCTCATTGCGATCGACTCAAAACGCAGGATGATGCCGATCATCCCTCACTTCCGCAGCACATTGTCAATATCAAAGCCTTTCAGATGGCTAAGACGCCAGTCACGCTGAGGCAGTTCAATCAGTTCATCAAGAGTGCTGGGCGTGATGACCTACTCAGCATTGATTTCATGAAACACAACATTCACAGCGACGATGCACCGGTGGTTTACGTGAGCTGGGACGACGCACAAGCCTTTATCGACTGGTTGAACAAAACGGACGGTGGCGGCTGGCGGCTGCCTAGCGAAGCCGAGTGGGAATATGCTTGCCGTGCCGGTCAAGACTACATCTTCTGCGGTAGCGACGACGCAAACGAAGTCGCATGGCTTGGCGGAAATGGTCTTGAAAAGGTTTCTGGCCTCAGGCTGCATCCCGTGGCACAAAAGAAAACCAACGCATTTGGCCTGCACGATATGAGCGGCAACGTCGAGGAATGGATCCAGGACTGCTGGCATGACAACTACTCCGGCGCACCCAGTGACGGTAGCGCCTGGACTACGGGATGCGCTGCTGGTTATGGGCGTGTGGTTCGTGGCGGTTCATGGTCGTCTGTCAAGTGGTCAGGAGAAGCAAGCGGTCGGAGCCAGACCATGCCCAGCAGACGGAGCGAGGATTATGGGTTCCGTTTAGCCAGAACTTACACAAGTCAACTCAGACCAACGTCTGTGGCCACGCCGCCAAAAACGACCAAGCCTGCTGCTGTGGTCAAGCCCGCCAAATCATCAAACAAATCCGCATCCACAGACACCTGCACGGGTCTGCACAACGGGCGGTTTGTGCGTGTTCCCATCCAGGGCGTGCCCCTGCCCGCTGTCGCCATGGTGCTGGAGGCGGGTGAAGGCCAGATGACCGTGCGCATCACGGAGGGCGTCCTGGCAGGGGCCAAACAGATCAGGCCCTGCGCAGATGCACGCCCATAGCCAAGACCGATGAAAAAAATCTTCCCGCGCATCCTGCTCGTTTCCATCGCCGTCACCCTGGCGGTCTGGCTTGGTTGGTCATTGCTTACGCCCGTCAGCCCGCGTCTTATCAAGGCGGCTTTGTTCAGTTGGGGGCCACTGGTCAGCGTGGGCATGGCCCTGCTGCTGGCCGTGGCCTGGGCGCTATGCAGCGTGCTGCGGCTGGCGCCGGGCTTCTACCCGGTGCTGGCGGGTGTGCTGGCGGCGGCGGTGGTTGCGGTTTTGTATGGGCTGTCCCCGTCAGGTCTACCGCTGCCGGGCTATGGCGTGGTCATCTCCGTAACGGGCGCGGCCTTTCTGTCCATGCCCGGAATATGGCGCAGGCCGGGCGGTGGCTGATGTAGCGTGGAACACCCATTCATTCACCAGCCCCCGCCATGCAAACCCTCATCCTCTTCGCCCACGGCAAGGAATCCGGCCCCTGGGGCTCCAAGATCAAGCACCTGGCCGCCATTGCCGAGCGCCTGGGCGCGCAGGTCTTGAGCCCGGATTACGGCGACCTGCCCGACCCCGACGCCCGCGTGGCCCGCCTGCGGGCCATGCCGCTGCCCGCGCACGACCGGCTGGTGCTGGTGGGCTCCAGTATGGGCGGCTATGTGTCCACCGTGGCCTCGCAGGGCATGGCGGTGCAAGGCCTGTTCCTGATGGCACCTGCCTTCTACATGCCCGGCTACGCGGTGCAGGAGCCCGCGCCCGGCACGCCCGAAACCTGCGTGGTCTTTGGCTGGCGCGATGCGGTCATCCCCGTGGCCCACGGCATCCGCTTTGCGCAGGCCCACCGCGCCGCGCTGCATGTGTTGGATGGCGACCACCGGCTGAACAGTGTGCTGCCCGAGGTGGGGGTACTGTTCGAGGGCTTTTTGCGCCGGGTGATGGCGGCGTCGTAGGAGCTTCTGTTTTGATAGCTGCCAGCGCTTTCTGCATAAGGGCTGGAGGCTGATTTGACTTGTATTCATCACCCGATGCAGGCGGGAAGGTCATCGCGCAGCCGTTGGCCCGGCCTGCCGCCCCGGCGCGCCTACGGGGCGTGTTGCGCAAGCACGGCGGCTGCGCGTGTTTGCCAGCCTTTGCCGGAGGCGCGCCAGCGGGCCAGCGTTTCTTCGTCCAGGCGCAAGGTGGTTGGGAGCCTGTGGGCGGCCTGCACGCTGCCAGCCGGGCGGCCTGCCTTGCGGCGCGCCATGATCTGCTCGGGCGTGTGTACGCGGGCAAACTGGCCGCTTTGGGCTTCCTGGATGCTTTGCTCCAGGTCGGCCATGAATTGCAGCATTTCGGCGTCGGGCTGCTTTGGGTTTTTAGGCATCGTAAAGCTCCTTCAATCGGGCGAGGTATTCGCGGGGCAGGTCGTCGAACTTGGCTTTTGCGTAGCCGATCAGCAGCACGATCTGGCCGCTGGCCAGCCGTTGGAAATAGATCACCCGCGCGCCGCCGCGCCGCCCCATGCCGGCACGTTGCCAGCGCAGCTTGCGCAGGCCGTTGGTGCCGGGGATCACATCTCCGGCGTCAGGCTGGCTGACCAGAAAGTCCACGATCGCCATGGCCTCGTCGTCCGTCCAAAGCCCGGCAATGCTACGCAGATAGGTAGGGGTTTCGACCACGGTCAGCATGATTGATTGTACATCTAATAAATAGTTCGATGGAACGGGACGATCAAAACCGCCTTGCGCGTGCAGGCGTCGCGCGAAGGGGCGATCGAAGAAGAAGCGCGGCGCATCTTGCGCCTTGCCCTACCCCAAAAGAAACTGCTCGATCAGCCCCGCCACCGCCCGCGGCTGGTCGTGGTGCAGCATGTGCCCCGCATCCTCCACCCGCGCAATGCGGCAATCGGACACGCTTTGCAGGCGCTGGTGGTATTCCTCCAGCGTGTAGCGGCCCTTCCACCACAGGCCCAGGCTGTCGTCGCTGGCTTCGATGCACAGGGCGGGGGCGGTGATGGCGGCGTAGAGCGCCAGGACTTCGTCCACGCGAAAGAGCTGCGCGTTGACGATCTTGTGCGCGGCATCGCCCAGAATCTCCCATTGCCCCGCTGCATTGGGGCGCGCCCAGTGGCGGGCCAGCCATTGGGCCTTGTCCTGGGGCAGGCGCGGGTTGGTCTTCATCAGCCGCCGGGCTACGGCGTCGGCGCTGGCGTAGGTTTTCAGGGCCATCTCGCCGCGCTGTAGGGCCTTCAGTTCGTCCATCCACTCGGCGTAGCGTTTGGGGGCCTTGGCGGGTGGGCTGGCGGGCATGCCGAAACCCTCCAGGTTGACCACGCGGCGGATGCGCGCAGGGCGTGCGCCAGCGTAGAACATGGCCACATTGCCGCCCATGCTGTGGCCCACCAGATCCACGGGGGTGTCGGGCGCAAAGTGGTCCAGCAACTGATCCAGGTCGGCCAAATAATCAGGGAAAAAATAATGGTCCGTGGGAACGGGCGGCGCCGTCAGCCCAAAACCGCGCCAGTCCGGCGCAATGATGTGCCGCCCCTGCACAAAGGCCTGGGACAATGCATCCACCACGAACTGGTACGACGCTGACACGTCCATCCACCCGTGCACCAGCACCAGCGGCGGCAGGGTCGATGTGCTGTCACCCCACTGGCGGACGTGGTACTGGAGTTGCCGGATGGTGACGTGGCTGCAACGTGCGGTGTGGATTTCCTGGTACATGGCAAGATTATTACCAAGCGTTTGCTTTGTGGATATGGTTTGAACCCCAGGCCTGTCGCGCCGGAGACCGATCAATTTTTTTAAAGTAACCATGGCCAAAAAAGAAAGCAAAACCGCGCATGTGAGCGAAACCCCGGCCACGCAACTGCTCAAGGCGCACAAGGTCGTGTTCACTGGCCACCCCTACGAGTACGTGGAGCATGGCGGCACGGCCGAGTCGGCCCGCCAGTTGGGGCTGGACGAGCACCATGTGGTCAAAACCCTGGTCATGCAAGACCAGGATGCCAAGCCGCTCATCGTGCTCATGCATGGCGATTGCAAGGTGTCCACCAAAAACCTGGCGCGCCAGATCGGCGCCAAGTCGGTCGAACCCTGCACGCCCGAAGCCGCCAACCGCCACAGCGGCTACCTGGTGGGCGGCACATCGCCCTTTGGCACGCGCCGCGCCATGCCGGTGTACATCGAGGAGAGCATCCTGCAACTGCCGCGCATCGCCATCAACGGCGGGCGGCGGGGCTACCTGGTGCAGATAGACCCGCAGGTCTGCGTGCGGCTGCTGGGGGCCAAGCCGGTGCAGTGTGCGCTGATGGAGTAGGGAGCCTGCAGGCCTTGGGTTTGCACAGTACGATGCACCTTGGGTTGTACAGGGGTGGTAGGGTCGGGCCGGCATTGGCCTTCATCGCATTTTTTTAGTTTCACAGTGCTTGCAACCATCATCGTTGGCATGCTTTGCGTGCACCTGCTGTGTTTTGCCACCATGTTTTGGCTGATTGGCAGGCGTTTGCCGGGCAATCGGCTGGGCATGGATATTTTTGCCCTGGGTAACGCCCTGCTGGGGGTGGCCTATGTGCTGCAATTGGTGGGCGGCCCGCCGGGCTGGGGGGTGATGAGCGTGGTCAACCATACGCTCACCGTGTGCGTGCCTGCCGTCTATTGGGTGGGGGCAATGCAGTTTTTTGGGCTGTCCATGCCAGTGCGCAAGCCCTTGCTGGCTTTGGCCCTGACCTACATGGTGGCACAGGTGCTGGTGCAATGGCTGGCAGGGTCGGTGGCGCGCTATGCCATGTTGTCGCTGGTCATGGCGGTGATGTTTCTGGTCATGACCGTGGGCCTGGTGCGTGCCATGCGCAGTTTTGCGCGAGATTTGCGCGTAGAGGTAGCGCTTTTTGCCGTGCTGATTGGTGGGTTGGGCGTGCTCAATGCCATCAAGGCTGTGCTGGTGGTGCAGGGCGGGCTGCAGGCGCTGGGCATGGAGCACCGTTTCCAAATCGTTTTCTACCTCTACATGTCTTTCCTGGCTACGGTGCTGGCACCGTTCATGGTCTGGCTGGTGCTGCGCCGCCTGATCGATGACCTGCGGGCCACGGCGGCGCGCGATCCGCTCACGCAATTACTCAACCGCCGTGGCCTGCTGGCGGCGGTCGAGGGGCATTTTGGTTCGCGCCTGGCAGGGCCGGCGCGTTTGTTGATGCTCGACATCGACCATTTCAAGCACATCAACGATACCCACGGCCACAAGGTGGGCGACGGAGTGCTGTGCCACCTCGCACAGGTGCTGCGCAGCACACTGCGCAGCGGTGACCTGGCCTGTCGCACCGGGGGCGAGGAGTTTGTCATCGTCTGCCGGGATGCCGATGAAGAGGGCGTGGTGCGCCTGGCCGAACGCCTGCGCTCGACCATCGAGGAGCAGCAGGTGCAGGTGCCGGGTGCCAAAAGGCCCTTGCGCTATACCGTCACCCTGGGGATTTCGCAGGCCTTTGGCAGCCCGGATGCCCTGGATACCGCCATGCAGGAGGCCGATGCTGCGCTCTACCGGGGCAAGGCGTCCGGGCGCAACCGGGTTGAATGGGGGCGCCCTGCTGTGGATTCGCATTCGGCCGGATCACGCAGCGAGCCTATGCAGCCACCCATGCCGCCGGGTGAAATAGGCCTGAAAACCGGATGAAGGCTCCCTTCAGGGCGTCACGAGCCCGTCCATGCGCACCACCTCCAAGTGGCGGCCCGTCACCTGGCGCAGTTCGGTTTTGAGGCGGTCGTTGTCCCAGCGCTCGTCGGGTGCGCCGCTCAAGAACCAGTTGGAGCCGTTGTCCGCCACCATCATTCCGTGGGTTTTGAGGGCGGTGAGGATGGCGCGGGATTCGGCAGAAAACCCGGCAGGAATCGCATAGCTGGCTTTCAGGCGCACGCGCATGCCCATGGGCGGCACGTTGGGGCTGGTGTTGCTGGACGCCCAATGGGTGGCGGGCGGTACATAGGCGCGGCGGGTCTGGCTGATGGTAAAGCGCAGCGCATGGCGGATGCCCCCGGGGCCGCGCGATGCTTCGTCGTAGCGCACCAGGCCGGGGAAAATGGGCAGACCCGCTGCGTCGGCGCTGGTCCAGCGCGGCTGGGCCGTGGGGCGTACGTTGTTGTTGTCCAGGTGAAACACCGCGCCGCCCGATGCGCGCCAGCTACCGTCCGGCTGCGGGTAGCTGTTGCCGGTTTCGTACAGGCGGTTGCTGTCGCGGTCGATGACGAGCACATGCCGGTCGCCCGTGCTGGCAGGGCCGCCTTCGATGGGGGCATCCGGTGGAATCGGGTAGGGGCCAGCGTCGCTCTCGTCCCCGTAATCGGTGAAGTGCACCGCCACACGCGGCTGGGTGCCCGCCACCACCACATAGGGGATGCCGATGGGAGCGCCGTCCCACAGGCCTGCACCGAAATCCGGGAATAGGCCCCGGTCGGCGCCAATGCTGGCGATCAGGTTGTCGGAATTGGGATCGGCGGGGCGGGCGCTGATGTCCGTATTCCAGGCGTTGTCGGCCGGGAAGGGCAGCGCGCCATTCAAGGATGCGCCCGCGCCCAAGGAAGCACTGCGCATGTCGCCATAGACGGCCACTCCAGGGGATGGGGGCGGATTCGCCGGATTCGCCGGATTCGTTGGGGTAGTTGGGGTAGTTGGGGTAGTTGGGGTAGGGGGCGCGGCCGAGGGCGTATCACTCTCTCCTCCGCCACAACCGGCCACCACCGCCCCCAGGCTGGCGAGGGTGATGCCGTAGGTGAGTGAGCGCAGGCGTTGGATCGCGGGTGCTGTAGTCATGGCCATGGAAATGCTTTCGTGGTGTCAAAGCGCAGTATGGC